>JBBSLF010000032.1:0-16357 GCA_038255505.1 Candidatus Limnocylindria bacterium | reverse complement strand
TCGTGCTCGCGCACGTTCTGATGGATCTGGTTGTTCGCGAACCGCGTCAGGGCCGAGTCCTGGCCCAGGTACAGCGCCTCGGTCTGGTCCGCGCGCGAATGAGCCAGCGCACGATCAAGGAGTTCGTCCAGATCCTCGCGTCCGACTACCATCGACCCACTCCGACCTTCACCCCACGAAAGCGGGCCGGGGCCGCGCCGTGGCCGACGTGACCGATCTGCATCGGCTCACCCTTTCCACAATTCGGCAACCCCCACAACGTCCACTCGGACGGGCTGCAGATCGCGTCCAAGCTGCCCCAGAACCGCGGCGTGATGCCGGTGTACGTCGGGTTCTTCACGAGCTGAGTGCGGCGACCGTTCTTGATGATCCATCCGGCCTGGTCGCCGAACTGGAAGTTCAGTCGCCGATCGTCGATCGACCAGCTCTTGTTGATGCTCATGAAGATTCCGTTGCGCGTATCGGCGATGAGATCTTCGAGGCTGCCGGCATCGCCCGGACGCAGGTTGATGTTCGTCATCCGGATCAGCGGGATGTGATTCCATGACCAGGCGCGGGCGCTGCCCATGCTCTGTCGCCCGATGCGCGGGCCTGTCTCTCGGCTGGTCAGGTACCCGACCAGCATGCCGCCCTCGATGAGCGGCACGTTCTGCGCGGGCACACCCTCGTCGTCGTAGCCGAAGGTGCCGAGCCCGCCAGGCGCCGTGGCGTCAGCGTCGATATGTACGAGATCACTACCGTACCGCAGCTTGCCCAGCTTGTCGGTGGTCAGGAAGCTGGTACCGGCGAAACTCGCCTCCGTACCGAACACGCGGTCAAGCTCCGTAGGGTGGCCGCACGACTCGTGAATCTGGAGCGCTACCTGGGTCGAGTCAAGCACCAGGTCCATCTCGCCGGACGGGCATTGCGGCGCATCCAACAGTGCGACGGCCAGCTCCGCGGTCTCCTGGGCGTGGCCCGCGAGATCGAGGGCGCGGACCGCCTCGAAGCCGCCGGTCACCATCTGGCCACCGAAGGAATTCGGATAGCTGCGCTGCTGGAGTTCCGAGTCGTTCACGGCCGTGGCGTCAATGCCGCCGCCTGACTCCACGATCTCCTGCTCGATCCAGGCGCCGGCGCTTGACGCGAACGTCTTCGTCTCGCGCCCCGAGCTCAGGTTTCCCTCGCGGATCGCCACCGCTGCGACGCGCGCCATGGCCGCATCGGCATCCATCAGCATCCGCAGCTTGTCGTCGAGGCTGACGGCAAATGGATCCTCGTCGTATGGCGTGCGGTACTGATCCGTGACCGGCGGTGTGGCATCAAGCTCGACCGGCACCCGATGCGCGATTGCCGATGCCCGAGCGATCTCGAGCGCCTCGCGCCCGATGCGCTCGGCCTCAGCGGGGTGCATCTCGCGGCTGGAGCTGAAGCCCCAGGCACCGTCGACCAGCACGCGCACGCCGAATCCCGCGCTGACGGTGGACGTGGCAGCTTCGAGCGCGCCGTTCTTCACCGTCAACTGCTCCGTCTCGCGCTCGACAACCCGGACATCGGCGTAGCTGGCACCGCCGCGCTCGGCGGCGTCGAGTGCGCGTTCGATCAGTTCCTTCACGGCATCATCCGGTGCACATTCTCGATGGTTGGCGCTACAGGCTACTCGACCGGACTGGCAGCCTGCGGCACCAGATCGCGTCGCGTTGGCGGAATTCCCAGCGTGCGCTCCTCCGTAGTCGAAAAGCGAGCATCGACCGATTGCTGGAGCAGCGCCAGGATCCCACCGGGCCGCTCGATGGCCGCCCGCAGCCCCTCGGGTGACCCGATGGCGCGAATCTGGAAGGTTTGGCCGATGGGCTGTCCGTCGATCTCGATAGCATCGGTCCCGAGCACGGCGACCGACCGCGCCGTGATGCGGATGTCATCGATGGCGATCGCATCGGCTCCAGCGTTGCGCAGCTCATTGATCAGATCGTTGATGGCGGTCGGATCAAACGAGCCCTCGACCTCGAGCAGGAGCCCCTGACCCTCGATGCCGAGCAGGCCGCCGAACGCCCTGATGCGCTCGAGGTCCTCGGCGGTCAGCAGCACCTCAGACTGGCCGCGCGCCTCGCTGATCTCGTAATCGCGAATCTGCTCGACCAGGTCGGCCAGGCCACCGGCGAGCTCGACGTTGCGGGCCGACAGCGTCTCGACAAGGACTGAAAGCTCTTGCGCGGTAAGGCTCGACAGCTCGATCGGTCGAGCCTGCGATCGAAGCTGGCCGACGAGCAGCAGTCCAATGATGATCGCGACGCCAAAGAGGCTGAGCTGTGCGATGCGAGCAGCCATCAGTTGGCTTCCGCGACGGGCGCGCCCCAGCGCAGACGCGTGTTGCCGATGAACGCCGGCAGCGTCAGCTCGTCGCGCGGTTCGCTGGCGAACTGAAGCCCATATGCGTCGATACGCTTCGCCACCCGCGTGATGTAGCTCGGGTGGACCAGGAATCGATCATGGAGGCCATCGGGGCCGATTGCTTCGATCCGGTATGGCGGCGAAAGAAGCGTGGTGTTGATCAGGATCGCTGATCCGGCGCCGTAGATCGAGGTCGTCGACACCAGCCGCTCGCCGGGACCCCCGGCTCCGCCTCCGCCCGCCACGGTGATCGCTTCAGCCCCTGAGGCCCAGAGAGCGGTGATGAGGTCACGCAGGTCGTCAACGAGGACGATGTAGTTGGAGGCGTTCTCGTCCGCCGGCACCGACCGCTGCGAGTCAGCGATCTCGACGACCGCGCCGGGGCCACGAACGGCTGCGAGGCCGGTGGCCAACCGCGCCGCCGCCACCTGCTCGCTGAGCCGGGTGCTCAGTGTCGCCGAGCCTTCGGCTTGCTCCTGGAAGCCTCGGACCCGCGCCTCGGCCTCCTCGATCTGCGATCGCAACGACTCCTGCTGGCTCTGGGCCTGCTGCGCCTGGCTGATGAGGACACGCTGCGCGGAGGTGATGAACTCCTGTCGTGCAATCGAGCTGTTCCACTGGGCGGCGCCGACGAACCCGATCACGGCGAGCGCTGCGCCGATGCTCAAGGCCCATTGCGGACGATTAAGGCGCGGGCGAGCGGCGAGGCGACGGCTCACGTGCTCTTGCTCCGCGTCGCCCGACGCGCAATGGTCAGTGCCGCGCCAAGCGCGAGGGTCACCATCACGGCCCAGATCGCAAGGACTCCGCTGTCGGTCGAGCCCGTGACGTTCTCCCCGGGCCCGGCGTCCGGGGCCGCAGGTTCCGTGTCCGGATCTGGCGCCGAATCGGGCACCCGGCTCGGCTCGGGATCGACACCACCGCGATCGATCTCGCCAGGCACCGGACGTTCGACGTTCGAGGCAGGAATTGGCGCGCCCGCAACGGGTTTGGGAGCGTCGACGCCGTACGCGGCGAAGTACTCGGCGTACAGCTCGTCGGCACCGATCCCGGTCCCGGCCTCCAGCGCTTCCACGTCCGATGCGCCATCGCGATATGCAGCCATGATGCGGGCGATGGCCTCGGTGCCGTATCGGTCGACGATGAGATCGATCATGGTCGTGCCCTGCGCGTAGGAGAGGCGTCCACCCCGTTCGCCGATCGGGAACTGCTCGGTGATCGCGTCGAACGCGAACAGGCCCGCGCCGGATGCCTCGACCTCCACGATCGATAGTTCGTCGACGGCGTCGCGGTTCTCGAGCCACGTGGCGACGCCCTCGTTCAGCCAGCGCGCCGGCTCGTGGTACGGGTTGTCGGTGGCATCGAAGAATACGACGTGGGTCACCTCGTGCACCATGGCCGTCTCGAGGTAGCTAGCCGAACCACCGCCCAGTCACATGAAGATCGTGCGCAGCTCGCTGTACGCCGCGGCGCCGGTCCACTCGCGCGCACCGGGTCCGAGAGCCCCGAAGAAGTCTTCACGCGTCTCATAGACGAACACGTCGACCGGTCCCGCCAACTGCGTACCCAGGAACTCTTCGGCACGCTCGACGCCAACGCTGGTGAGCTCGCCGAATCGCAGCGCCTGTGCCTCGGCACCTCCGTACCAGTGCACGGTTGCCTCTCCCAGCTGGGATCGCTGCCAATCGAGTCCCTCGCGATCATCCTCGTAGCGGACGGTGCCCTCTTCGGAAACCGTCACGTCATCGCCATCGGTGGCTCGCCATTGGTAGGTGATGAGGGTATTCGGCGTGACGTAGTCGGACGACGTGTCCCAGACATACGTCGCTGACGATCCCTCGGCAGCCACTGGCACGACGAAGGAGGATTCACTCGCGGGAGTGCGGATCAGCAGCTCGAGCCGCTCAGGCGCGTCGCCTGGCAGGTCAACCTCGAACCGGATCTCGGCGTCATAGGTTGCGTCCGCACCCATCGACCCGAAGCCATCGAAAGCCGCGACGGCGCTGGCGCTCACGGCGCCGATGACAGCCGCCAGTCCGGCCGCCACGACCCCGCGCATCACTAGTCCCATGACACCCTCCCGAAGTCGAGCAGGCCGATGGTCAGGTTGCCGAGCCCGCGGAGGCCATCCGCAACGAGCCACCAGGTCTCGCCATATGCCCATGGGATCACCGGTGCCTGCTCAGATACATACGCTTCCACCGCCGCGTACGCGCCGCCGATTTCGGACTCTCCCGCCGCAGCGGCCGACTCGAGCAGAGTCTCGAACTCGGAGTCGCGCCAATCCCCGAAGTTGCTGGCGGCTCCCGGATCCAGGAGCAGGCCGTAGAGGGCGTGGGGTGACGGGTAATCCGCAATCCAGTTGACGGTAAAGATCTGTGGCGGCCTCGTATCGAGCAGATCGAGGAAGTTCCCGAAGCTCATGGTCTCGATCGCGATATCGACTCCCAATTCCTCTCGCCACACGGCCACCGCGGGCTCAACGCCCAGGCCGCTGCCGTTCACCACGATCGTGCCGAGATCGGCCCGAACTTCGTATCCCGCATGGTCGAGCAGATCGCGAGCCTCCTCGGGATCGCTGCCGAGGTTGGGGCTGAAGCCGTCAGGCCAGATGGCGGGAGGCACGATGCTGCCGGCCGCCTGCGAGGATGCTCCTTCGGCAAGCGGCACGAGGCGTTCGCGATCGAGCGCCAGCGCGAAGGCTCGCCGCACTCGTGCGTCATCGAACGGTGGCCGGGTCGTGTCGAAACCGAAGTAGCTGATCGTCAGGGGCTCGGCCGCGTGAAGGCGCGGGCCAAGCTCCGCGTCGTACGCGATCCACGTGGCATCCCAGCCGGGCACGCCAGCCAGATCGACCTCACCGGCCGCAAAGGCGGCGGTGGCGCCGCCGTCGATGGAGCCCACCCACCGAATCTCATCGATCGGCGGGGCGCCGGCGACGTACCGGTCATTCGCGCGCAGGACGAGATCGGCCCCACCAGTTGCGTCGGCCACGTACGGTCCGCTGCCGACGAAGGCGTCAACCGTTTGCCAACCCTGCGTCGCATCCGCGGCGCGCGGCACAACGAACGTGGCCGGCGTTGCCACGATCTCCAGGAAGTACGACGCTGGGTGGCGAAGCTCGACGATCAGCGTCGTGTCGTCGACCGCCGTGATCCCGACGTCATCGTCGCCGGAGTCCCCCGCCATCCGATCCGTGGCGCCCACCACCACGCTGAGCACATCCGGCGCGGTTGCCCCGGTGGCCGGATCCAGAAGCCGCAACCATGAACGACGCACATCCTGGGCCGTCAACGCCGATCCATCGCTGAACTCGAGATTCTCCCGGATCGCGAACTCGTAGGTGAGACCGTCGTCACTGATGTCCCAACCGGAAGCAAGCGACGGATATGGCTCGCCACGCTCGTCCAGGCGCGTGAGCCCCGCATACAGCTGGAGCAGGAGCTGAACGTCGCCAGCATCGGCGATGAAGGCCGGATCAAGGGTGCCGGGCGGTCCCGCCAGGTAGCGCAGTGGTGGTCCGGCACCGGCTGTCGGCCGCGCCGACGCGCCGACGGACAGCACGAGCATGCCTGCCGCGACGAACGCGGCCACCCGGGTCAAGCGTCGCATGCGGGCTCCACGACCAAGGCAACCAGGGTGAGGGCTCGTCGCACGGCCGCTAGTATACGGGCGCCGTGCAGCACGTTCATGAGCACAAGTTTCGCTCGCAGCCCGCCGGTGGTCTGACCCTGCGCCAGTTCGTCGAATCGCTTCGACGCTGGACGCCGGAGATGCGCCATCTCATTCAGATTGCGCTCACGCGGACGGAGGTCGAACGCCGCCAGTATCTTCAGCAGTTCCACGCTGGTCATCACGAACGGCAGCCCGGGCCGATGGACTCCTTCATTCGCTGGGCGTACTCGGACCCACGCATCGACGACATTCCGTTGCTGCTGGCGGAGGTCGAGCGTACCGATGCCGAGTACGCGGGCGCCATGCACCATGAGGCTGATGTCCTCGTCCGAGAACGGGCCAATGGCAAGACACCTGCGCAACGCGTCGCCGACTATCTCGCGTTACTCGGCATGGAGAACAGCGATCGCGTCCGGTCGGCGATCGCCACCCTGCTGCCACCGGGCACCGCTGATGCCGACGTCGCGGCCACCATCCGACACATGCGGCGTCGATGGCTGGAACTGTATGGCGACGACCCATTCTTCGGAGAGGACTGAGATGCGCACCGGACGCCGTGCCCTGGGCTCACTCCTCGTGGCGTACGGCATACTCGGGATTGCGCTGGTGGTGCTGACCGCGTGGATCGGGCTGGATGTGGCATTTCGCGTGGAGCGGCTTGCGACCGATGCCGACGCCACGCTGACGGCCGCGGCCCGATCCACCGACGCGGCAGCCGAATCCTTCACGAATATCGATGCGAGCCTGTCGGAAGCCGAGAGATCGTCAAGCACCGCGGCGGCGCTGGCACGGGATGCATCGGCCACGCTGGACGCTCTGGCTTCGGCCATGGGGCTCTCGGTCTTTGGCGCCCAGCCGTTGCTTCCGTTGGCGGCGGAGTTCACGACGAGCGCTGATCAGGCCGCCGTGCTTGCCGAGACGCTTGATGCGGTTGCCGGTTCGCTGAGCGACACCCGCACCGATGTGTCGCTTATCGGTCCAGAGCTGAAGCTGTTGAGCGATGAGCTGGGTGGTCTGTCCGACCCATCAGACGGAACATCCGCCCCGCCGTTGCGGCTGGCCGTGGCGCTCATCCTGGCCTGGCTGACCCTGCCGGCGGTCGGCAGCCTGGTGGGAGGAGCGGTGTTGCTGCGAATGCGACCGGCCGCAACAGCCGCGTAAGCGGAGTCAGTCGGCTGTACGCAGCACACGACGCAGGCGCAGGAGCGAACCGATATACAGCACGACACCGATCGCGAGCAACGTCCACAGCATCCAGATACTGGTCACGCCGCCACGCAGCATGTGCTCCTGCAGCGTCTGAATGCCGTGAGTGACGGGAAGGGTGTAGGAGATGTACTGGGTCCACTCTGCGAAGTCGGTGACCGGCAGTACGAATCCGGAGAAGAAGACGCTCGCCAGGAGGATGAGCATCGAGAGTTGTACCGCCTGGCGTTCCGAATCGGCGATGAGCGAGATGAGCAGCCCGACTCCCAGCGACGCGAAGGTCAGGAGCAGGACGATCGCGGCAAACACCAACCAGCCACCCAGCAGTGGGACACCCAGGACACCGACGAGCAGTACGCCGACGAGACCGGTCACGGCGAGGCTTAGGACGGCATACGCGATGTACTTGCCGACGAGCAGCTCCATCGACGAGACCGGAGCGACACGGAAGCGATCCATCTGCCCGCTCAGCCGCTCACGGACCATGGAGAGGGCCGTCAGCGTGATCGCCAGGTGCTGAATCACGAGCGCGAAGACGGCGGGTCCGAAGAAGCTCAGCACCTCCGGCGCCGTGGGCGCCACGTTCTCGGTCTCGGCCGTCGTCGGGCGCGCGATGACCTCGGGCGGGACGTTGGTCACCTCGTCCTCGATCTCGCCCTCCGCGAAGCTGATCCCTTCCGCCGCGGCCTGCTCGATGATCTCGGCATTGAGGCTGCTCACCAGGATCGACGTGGCCAGGCCCGCGAGCTGAGCGTAGACGGGGTCAACCTGGTTCCACGCCACGCGAATCGTCGTCTGGCGTCCGGCCCGCAGCTCGGTGCTGGCGTTCTCGGGAGCGACGATCAGCAGGTCAATATCGCCATTTCGCAACCGCTCTTCCGCCGGTTCTGGATCGTCCCCGACCTCACGGACGTCGAGGCGTCCGGGCGCCAGATTGGCGTAGTACTCGGGATCACGCGGGAGCTCGTTACCCGGTGGAATGACGATCTCGGTGACGAAGGGATCGCGCGCACCCGAGTAGCCGAGCCCGAAGATGAACATGATCAGAAACGGCCCGACGATGAGGCTGAGCAACACGCCTGGACGTCTCATCAGCTCGCGCAGCTCCTTGCCGGTGAAGCTGGCCATGCGAATGATGCTCTGCGCGATGCTACGCATTCGGCACGGCTCCGCGATCGCTGGCGTCGGCGTCGAGTTGCCCTCGTTCCGCGCGGTGCTGCTCCACCAAGCCGGTGAAGACCTCGTCGAAGGTCGGCTGGTGCTCCTGGAGCCCTGCGACCTCGACACCTCCAGTGCGCAGTGCGTCGATAATCCGCGGCGTCATGCTGCCCGCGTCCTGAACCGTGATCATGAGCCGACGTGGCGCGGTCTGTCGCACCCGTTCCACGCCCGGCTCATTGCTCAACAGCTCCGGGTCAACGGCGCGGACGGTGTCAACCTGGAGCACGTCGCCGCCGAACACCATCTGCCGCAGCGCCTCTGGCTCGTCGTTGGCCACCAGCTCGCCGTCCGCGATCAGCGCGACGCGATCGCAGAACTCCGCCTCGCTCACGTACTGCGTCGTCACGAGCAGCGTTCGACCCTGCTCCTTGAGTTCGCGCAGCTCATCCCAGATGGATTGGCGCAGGAGAGGATCGATGCCGGCCGTCGGCTCGTCGATGAAGAGCACATCCGGGCTGTGCACCAGCGCGCAGGCCAGCTCCAGCCGCCGCTGCATACCACCGGACAGATCACGCGCCAGTCGGTGACGTGCATCCCAGAGATCCACGACATCGAGCGCGCGACGGATCAATGCACGCCGCTTGAATGGACCGATGCCGTACAGCGCTGCCACGAAGCCGACATTCTCCTGGGCCGACAGGTCCTCGTACAGGCTGAACAGCTGCGGCATGTAGGCTATTCGTCCACGCGTTCGCCTGCTGAACTCCATGGGATCTTCACCCAGAACCCGAATCTCGCCCGCCGTGCGCCCGAGCGTGCCGATCAGCATCCGGATCGTGGTCGTCTTGCCGGAACCACTCGGCCCAACCACACCCAGGATGGTCCCCGGGGCGACGTCCAGGCTCAGATCGTCGACCGCCACTCGATCGTCGAAGGCGCGCGAGACGCCGCGCATGGAGATGATCGGCTCGGCGGTGGGTTGGGCAGTCACGCCGCCGCCGTCTTGCAATTCATATGCCTGACGAGCAAGCGGTCGGTTGTGCCTGACGAGCAAGCGGTCGGTTGCCTAGAAGTGACCCTCGTGGTCAACGCGTTCGTCACCGCCAAGGTCGGATTCGCGAGCGTCGCGCGGCGCATCGGCCGCGGATTCGTCCGGTGATGGGACGCCACCTTGCGCCTGCGTCACGTCGGCATGTTGGTCCGGGTCGGCGATCTCGGTCGTCTCGGCCGGCACAAAGGGGCGCGTCCTCATCGCATCGGGGGTGAGGTCGCCGGTGGCACCGGTCATCCCGCCGCCACCAGCATTGCGATCACCGGTCACCGCTGTGCCGGTGCCTCGACCTCGCCTCGCCACGAGCCAGTCTCGGCCCCGCGGCTCTCGATGTACTCCTTGAACTTCTCGAGGTCACCCTTGACGCGGCGGTCGAGGAATCCCAACGCGGTCCCGACATTCTCGACGAGGCCTTCGGGATCGACGTCCATCTGGAGTGTCACGCGGGACGTTTCATCGTCGATGCGGTGGAACGTGACCACGCCGGCATTCTCAGCGCCCGAGGTCGCATTCCACGCGATGCGCTCGTCGGCATGCTGCTCGGTGATCTCGGCGTCCCACTCCTTCTCGGCACCGCCAACCTCGGCGACCCAATGCAGATGGGTGTCATCGGTCTGGGTGACGGACTTCACGCCTTCCATGAAGTGCGGAAAGTCCTCGAACTGGGTCCACTGGTTGTACGCCGTGCCCACCGGCACCTTGACGTCAATGCTCTCAACTACAGAAGCCATGGGATCGTGTCCTCCTCGGACGGGTAACGGAATGTTGATGTGCCCGTACGCCATGCAAGGCGTACGCCAGAGTCATACGCCGGCCAGGCCGTCGTGGATGACGCGTGCGTTGTGGAGCAGCATGGCGTCGAGCGTCTCCGCGCCCGAACCGGGAGCCCCGAGGGAATCGGTGTAGATCGGTTCATCAATCAGGCGAGCGTCGGTCTCATTCGCGACCGCCTCGGCCAAACGCGGATTGACCGATGACTCGGTGAAAATGGCCGGGACGCCTTCGGCCCGAATCTCCTCGACGAGGGCTTCGATTTCCTGGGCGCTCGGCTCGGATGACACATCCAGGCTGGGGAACACCGAGCCAACGAACTCGAGGCCGTAGGCGTCAATGAAGTACCCGAGCGCATCGTGGTCGGTCACGACCTTTCGTCGCTCGTTCGGGATGTCGTCCATGAGGGCAACGATGTCCGCATCGGCGGTCTCGATCCGGCCGATGAGCTCATCGGCCCGCTGCGCGAAACCGTCGGCGTCTTCGGGCGCGGCCGCAGTCAGAGCATCACGGACGTTCTCGGCCATGATGACCGCGTTGCCGGCGCTCAGCCAGTAGTGCGGGTCGACCTCCTCGGCGTGGTCGTCGTCATCCTCGGCGTGGGCGGGCTCACCCTCACCGGGCGTGCGCAAGGTCACGCCCTCACTGAGATCGCGCACGCGGTCTTCGCCACCGCTAGTGGCGAGCGCGTCGTTGAGCCAATCCTCGAGGCCGGCCCCGCTGATCAGGACGATGTCGGCGCGCTCGAGCGCGGCCGCATCTTCAGGCGTCAGCTCGAAATCGTGGGCCTCCACGCCCGGCTCCAACAGGACTTCTAACTGTATCGCGTCCGCGCCGATCTCGGCAGCAACCGACCCGACCTGTGTCGTGGTGGCAACGACCGCAAGCCGGTCGTCGGAGTCTTCGGCGCCCGGGCCAACGCAGCCTGATGCCGCAAGAAAGATGGCGGCCATGACGGCGCCGCGACCGAAAGCTCTGCTGTTCATATGAGATACAGTATCATATAGACGCCCTGACAGCTAATGGACAGCCACGCTCGTATACTCGACGGGCCGCGATTCAGCGACGATCGGCTTGTCGCGCTCCTGGAGGTCACCATCCGAACCACGCTGCTGTTGTCCGCTATTGCCCTGGGCCTCGCCGCCTGCGTCGCCGATACCCGGCCTGATGACGCGGCATGCTCGGCGCCGACAATCGAGCTGGAGCTGACCGTGCGGGCCGATGACATGGTTCCGAGCGACCCATCGGTGTGTCGCGATCAGGAAGTCACGCTCGTCATCTCGGCGCAGGTCGATGGCGTGATTCACCTCCACGGGTACGACGCCGAGCTTCCCGCCACCGAGCTGAGCAACGGGGACGAGCTGAGCCTGATCTTCGACGCCAGCCGCAGTGGTCAGTATCCGATCGAGCTGCATCGAATGGACAGTCCGCAGGGGATCAACGTCGGCATCCTCACGGTCCATGAGCCCTAGCAGCCGCTACCTCGCCGCGATACTGCTGGCTGCGTGGGTGGGTCTCGTCGGCTCCGTGCAGCCGGTGGCCGCGCACGCTATCGGCGGCACATTCCAATTGCCGGTTCCGCTGTGGTTGTACCTCACCGCGGCCGCGATCGCGGTCGGCGCGTCGTTCGTGATCACCGCGATCGTATCTCGCGACGAAAGCAACCGGACTTACCCGACCCGCTCGGTGGCCACGGCCATTGCCGCTTCGACACGAGTGGCGCTTCGCGTCATCGGTATGGGGTGGTGGTACGGCGCGATCGCGGTGGGCTTCATCATTGGCGACATCTCTCCCCTGCCGGCCGTGCTGCTGTGGATCGGCATCTGGGTCGGTCTTCCGATCGTGGCCGTCCTGTCCGGCAACCCATGGCCGTCGCTCAGCCCGTTTCGCACGACGTTCGCCGTATTGGAATGGGTGGCGCGCCGTGCGGGCAGGAACGGATTGGACGCCGGCGTGCCATTTCCGTCGAGCGTCGCACGCTGGCCCGCGGTGGGACTGCTGGCCGCCGGCATTTGGGCCGAACTGATCCTTCCCGGTGGCAAGGTCGCGGTCACCGTGGCGAGCGTCATGCTGGGCTACACGCTCGTGACCATGGCCGGCATGGCACTGTTCGGCCAGGTCGCATGGCTCCGGAATGCCGAGCTGTTCGAGGTCGAGCTCGGGTGGTTCGGCCGCATTGGTCCGGTGGGAAGGCGCTCCCGGCAACCGGCCCTGTGCGACGGATGCAGCGAGGCGTGCGATCCCGTGCGCTGCATCGATTGTCCCGAGTGCAGCGTGGCGGCCGACGACAGGGAACGCCAGCCGATTCTGCGGCCCTGGATTACCGGGCTCACCGACGTCACTCGGGCCGGCTGGTCCGACGCTGTCTTCATCGTCCTGGCGCTGGCCGGCGTCAGTTACGACGGGATGCGCGAGACGGCGTTCGGCGCCACACTCCTGGACCTCCTCCTGCCGCCGATCCAGGGGCTGCTCGGATTAAGCGCGTTGACCTTCCTGCTGACCGATACGCTCGCGTTCGCCGCGGTATTCGGCGCTTTTGGCGCGGCGTTCTTCGGCGCGATGAAGCTGACACACGATCTCGCGAACTCCGGCATGCGCCGCTTACTGGCCACGATGGCCGGCGCGTACGCCGCCACCCTGCTGCCGATCGCGGCCGGCTATCTCATCGCGCACTACCTGACGCTCGTCATCCAGGGCGTGGTCTGGCTACCGGCGCTCATCGCGGATCCGCTCATGAGCCTGGCGCCCGAGGTCGACTGGCTTCCGATCGGTCTGGTCTGGTACCTGTCGGTCGCGGCGATCGTGGTCGGGCATATCGCGGGCATCGTGCTGGCACACCGGCACGCCCGACACGACGCGCCGGGCCGGTCGGTCATCGCCGGGCTGCCCATGGTCGCGCTGATGATCGGGTACACCGTCCTCAGCCTGTGGATCATCGCTCAGCCGATCGTCATTGAACCGGATGCCCGGCCGGAAGCCACCGCTCCGATGGATCCGTGACGGACGGCATCAGCATCGCGCTCGCCTTCGCGGCCGGCGTGCTCTCGTTCATCTCTCCGTGCGTTCTGGCGCTGCTGCCGGTCTACCTTGCCTTCCTGGGTGACGCGGCAACTGTCGCCGAGACTGGGCCAGCGTCCACGGCGACGCGCTCCGCCGTCCTGCCGCAGGCGCTGCTCTTCATCGGCGGATTCAGCGCGGTATTCATCGTGCTCGGCACCGCGCTCGGCCTCATCGGCGCACCGCTCTTCGGCATACCGGGCGTGCGGGAGGTTGCCGGGGTCCTCGTGATCGCTCTCGGCCTGCTGACGACCGGCGTCTTCGGTCGCGTCCTTGATCGCCTGCGCATCGGCATAAATCCGAACAGCCTGCCCGCCGCTCGGTCGACGCGCGCCTTCGCCCTAGGGGCGCTGGTGGCGGTCGGCTGGACGCCGTGCATCGGTCCGGTGCTCGGGGCCATCCTCACCATGGGGGCCTCCAGCGGCTCGGCGCCGGTCGTTGCACTGCTTCTGACAGCCTACTCCGCAGGTGTCGCGCTGCCGTTCATCGTCACCGCGCTGGCATTCCCACGCATGCGGCCGCTTATCGCGTTTCTGCGCCGCCACCACGTCGCGGTCCGCGTCGCCTCCGGCGCATTCATCATTGTCATCGGGGTACTCATCTACTTCAACGCTTTCGCCCGCCTTGCGACGCTGTTCACGTTCATCCTGTAAATGATTCCCCCGGGGGACCAGTCTCGCCCCCCGGGGCGGCGATGACTCAGGCGGTCGGCGGCTTGTAGGCCTTCCGAGCGGTATCGGCGTGCTGAACGATGGCCGCCTGTTCGTCGTGGTCGAAAATCTGGTGCGTCTCGATACCCACCACGGCGCCGTTGGAACCAACGGCGGCGGCCAGGGCTGCCGCTGCCACGCCGTCGGGCAGATTCGCGATCAGGAAGCCATCATGTTCTCCCTGCATCCAGTAGAACGCTTCCTGCGTGCCTCCGAGTGATTCGACAAGCGCTTTTCCTGCGGCAGACCGGTCGCTCGGACGGTCGATCATGGCCTTCGCGGCATCGGCAGAATACGAGAAGAACGTGATGAATCTTGGCATGTGGGTCTCCTCCGTTTGGGCGCGCTTCGCGCGCTGAGTTGATGGATAGCCTGCGTGGACCTCGAACCGTTCTGACTTAGTTGTCGATGATTCAGCACCGCCGTCTTCACGAACGCGAACTGTTAGGGTCGATAGTTGGACGATCCTACTCCCTCTCGCCAGCCGCGACGCGTGACAGTAGGGCGCTGGGAGCGTGGCTGGATGGTTGACATGAGAGTGGGTGCCGTCCGCGCCTCGATGGCTGACGCAAACGGTCAAGGGGAGCATGATGGACGCGATGTTGAAGCGATTCCTCGAACGCCAGGCCGGCCCGGCCATGCAGCCGCCAACCGGTCCGCCGCTGACCGAGGCCGACCTTAAGGCAGGCCTGCTGCGCGAGGTCGACCTGTTCGCCGGCCTGTCGCCCGCACAGCTCAAGGAGATCAGCCAGACCCTGCCGATGCAGACCTGCCACGTCGGCGGCCTCGTCACCTCGCCGGATGACCAGGACGAACGGCTGTACGTCATCAAGCGCGGCCGCTTGCGGCTCTATCGGCTCACGCCGGACGGCAAACAGCTGACCCTGGAGATCCTCGACAAGGGCCGGATCGTCGGCCGCATGACATGGCTCGGCCAACAGCTGACCGATGCCTATGCGGAGGCCATCGAGGACGCGCTGATCTGCAGCTTCACGCCGCAGGAGCTCCAGCGGCTCATCGATCGCTTCCCCAGCGTCGGCGTCAACATCATCCGCTACCTCTCAGGCCGGCTGGCCGTATCCGAGCGCGAGCGCGAGGTGATGGCCTTCCGATCGGTCGAACAACGGCTGGCCGCGCGGCTCATCGAGCTCGTCGAGCGCTTCGGCCAACCCGCCGACGGCGGGATGGCCATCGATGCACGACTCACTCAACAAGAGCTGGCCGACATGATCGGCACGTCGCGCGAGACGCTGGCCACAACGGTCACCGCGCTGCGCGAGCAGGGCGTTCTCGAGATGCACAACCAGCGCGTCGTGCTGCTGGACGTCGAACGAGTTCGGGACCTGGCCGGCGACTGAGCGAGCTGTCGCGTCCCTTACAGCGCCCCGCTGGGGCGGTCGACGAGGATGGAGTCATGTTCGAGCCCGCACCCGTAGCTCCGAGCCACTGGCGGCTTCCTGACCTGCCGACCCCGCATGATCCGATCCCATCGGTCGACCAGCCGACGATGCTGGCTGCCGACCGGATCGCGACCGACCGCGTCGGCGTCAGCCTGCTGCAGATGATGGAGAACGCCGGGTATCAGCTCGCCGAGCTCACCCGGATGACCTTGGGTGGAACCGTCAGCGGACGCCTGATCGTCGTCCTCGCGGGGACCGGCAACAACGCGGGGGGCGGCATGGTCGCCGCTCGCCGGCTGGCGGGCTGGGGCGCCGATGTCTGCGTCATCTTCGCGCGCCCGCTGCTCCGCCTGCGCCCCGGTCCCTGCGCCCAGATCGAGCCGATGCTCGCGGCGGGCGTGCGCGCCGCGGTCGCCGGCCACGATCGTTCCCACGCGGAGATCGCCGGCGAGCTCATGCACGCCGATGCCGCCATCGATGCGCTCATCGGCTACAGCCTTCACGGTGCGCCCGACGGCGTCTACCAACCGCTCATCGAGCTTGCCAGCCTTGGTCGTGGAGCGGTGATCAGCCTCGACATCCCGTCCGGCATCGACGCCAGCAGCGGAGAGCGACCGGGATCTGCCGTCAGTGCCGACGCGACCCTGGCGCTGGCCCTGCCCAAGACTGGGATGTCGCTCGCCGAGGGACGCCGGTTCGCCGGGGTGGGCTTCCTGGCCGATATCGGTCTCCCCGCCTCGATCTTCACCGAGCTCGGCGTGCCCGCCGGACCCTGGTTCGAGCTCGGGCCGCTCGTCCGTCTCCTCTGAACCCCCTACTCGGCTCTGACGGCTTCGTAAGCGCGGTCACAGCGCCGCTGACCGGGCGGCAGCATGATACGCGCAGGCAGATCATCCAGCTGCACTTCGGCGGGGCCGAGCGGTGGGTGCACGTCCGGGCGTCGGTGGCGGCCGCGG
>JBBSLF010000031.1:0-16493 GCA_038255505.1 Candidatus Limnocylindria bacterium | reverse complement strand
TCGGTCGCCCAGGATGGCGCCGCGCGTGTAGGGCGACGAAGGGTCGACGGCCAGGATCCAGACGCGCTTGCCGCGCCGCCGCCACTCGGTGATCAGCGCGTTGACGAGCGTCGACTTACCGCTTCCGGGTGGGCCGGTGATGCCGACCACGTGCGCGCCATGGCCCGCGGTGAAGAGCTCCGGCAGCAACGGCCGGACCGATGGATCCCCGTTCTCGATCCGCGTCAGCAGTCGAGCCAGGGGTCGCCGCCCACCCGTTGCAAGCTCGCTGAGTGCGTCGCTCACGAGGGTTCGGCCAGGAGTTGCACGCCATCGGACCAAAGGCGAAGGAAGGGCAGCTCAGCCGTCCTGGGTTGCACCGGGCTTGACAGACGACGTGCGAGCCCCGCTTGGTGCCGTTTTGGTGTCGCCGGGTGCAACCGGCGAGGATGCCGGCCCAGCCTCAGGGAACGGGTCACGCCGGACGGCGGACGTGCTCGCGGAAATAGCGCGCGATCTGTCCGATCGACGTGCCGGGGCCGAAGATCTCGGCCACGCCGATTTCCTTGAGCTTCGTGACGTCGGCGTCGGGAATGATCCCGCCGGCAACAACCAGCACGTCGTCCATGCCGCGCTCACGGAGGAGCTCGACCGTGCGCGGCAGCAGCGCCATGTGGGCTCCAGACAGAATGGAGAGGCCGACCACGTCGACATCTTCCTGCTCGGCCGCATCGGCGATCATCTCCGGCGTCTGGCGCAGGCCGGTGTAGATGACTTCGAAACCCTCGTCACGCAGGCCACGCGCCAACACCTTGGCGCCGCGATCGTGCCCGTCGAGACCGGGCTTGGCGATGAGGATGCGAATCGGCGTATCGGTCATGTGCTCTCGATTCTAGCTGCGCGTCAGGCGCCTGCCTTGCCGATGAGGCCCATGAACTCGGCGCGCGTCCGGGCATCTCGCCGGAACGTTCCGGTCATGGAGGACGTGACCATTGTGGCCTGTTGCTTACGCACACCGCGCATCATCGTGCACAGATGGGTCGCTTCGATCACGCACGCCACGCCCTTCGGCTCCAGCCGTTCCATGAGGAAATCGGCCACCTGCACGGTGAGCCGCTCCTGGACCTGGAGCCGCTGCGCGTACATATCGACGATGCGCGGGATCTTCGACAGACCGATGACCCGGCCGCGCGGCAGGTAGCCGACGTGAGCCTTGCCCGTGAACGGCAGCAGGTGGTGTTCGCACAGCGAGAAGAACTCGATGTCGCGCACGACCACCATCTCGTCGTAGTCCACCGCGAAGGTCGCGCCGTTGATCAACGCATCGGGATCGACGTGATACCCGGAAGTGAGCTCGTCGTACATGCGGCGCACGCGCTCCGGAGTGCGCGCGAGGCCCTCGCGCGACGGATCCTCCCCGATCTCCATCAGCAGCGTCCTGACAGCCTCTTCCAGCGATGCTCGCTCGTCACCCATGCTGCGAATGATACGGCCTTGACATGGGCGGCCCTTTTCGCGGAACGGACATCGCGCTACACTCCGAGACGCCCATCCGACGCCCAAGCGAGAGGAGGTTCGATCCCGACATGATCCTCCACCCGGCTTCGCGTTCGCGCCGCCTGGGGCTCTTCGGGCCGTCCCCCGCAGATGCGCTGGTGACCACGCTCGCCCGGCGCCTCGATGACGACTACCACTGGTTCCGATCCATCTCGTCCGGCGGTATGGAGCCGATCGATGCCGTGCTCGTCGGACCGGGCGGTACCTGGACACTGTCGTTCGCCGGCCAACGCGGCCGCTTCACTCTCCGCAACGGTCACTGGTACCAGTGGAATCGCTCAACCGAATCGTGGGTACCGTGGGAGCCGCTGCCGATCACGGCCGCGCGGCTTGCGGGCCGCCGTCTCAGCCTGTACCTGGAGCGCGCGGGCCTGCCGGCATCGGTCTCGCCGATCCTCCTTACTCCGGCCGACATGTCGGTCCAGGTCGAGGCGCATGATCGGCTTGGTCTCGTGGTGGAGCGAGAGCCGGACCGGATCGCGAGCCTGATGAGCGGACAGGCGCAGCTCACCCAGGCACAGGTTGATCGGATCGTGGCGCTGCTGGATCCACGTCAACCGCTCCCTCGGCTGGCTCCCTCGACACCGAACGGGTGAGTCGCGCGTAGAGCAGGACGACGGCAGCCCCGGCAGCCCAGCCAGCGAGCACATCGGTCGGGTAGTGCACACCGAGCCAGATGCGCGACAGACCGATGAGAAAGATGAGCACTGCCAGCCCGATGACGATGCCGCGCCGCGCGATGAAGGGCAGGCGCGAACGGCTGACGAGGACCGCCAGCACGCCGTAGGCCACCATTCCCAGCGCCGAATGGCCCGATGGAAAGCTGAATCCGTGCTCGACGATGATCGGCTCCAGCAGGTCCGGCCGCGTGCGGGCAATGGCCACCTTGGCCGCGCCGTTGACGATCCAGGCTGCCAGGACCGTCAGCCCGCCAATCACGCCATGCCGCCACGGCCCCACCGCTGCGCCGACCGCGACGATGAGCGCGGCAACCACCGTCACGCCCCACGTTCCGCCCAGGTCAGTGAGCGGGGCCAATCCACGCAGCGTATTGCTGAAATCGGGTCGACGGACGAACTCGATGATCGGCCGATCGAAGGCATCGGTCATGCCCGCGCTGACGAGAACAGCCAGGGCAATGACGAAGGCGACAGCGGCGCCGGCAACCACGAAGGACGAGGGACGAGGGACCATGACCGGCCAGTCTAGGACGGCGGCGTATCATCCGCAGCCGTGATCAATCCGAGCGCCCGAGCTGTCCTGGCGGTCGTTGGCGTCGCCGCATCGCTCATCGCCGCGTGGCTGCTGCCGCCGCTGGCGGTGGTGGTCGTCTGGCCACTCCTGCTCATCGTCCCGGGATGGGCGACCCTCGCGGCGACGCGACCCAGGATCGACGGTGCCGGACGGCTCGGCCTGGCCATAGTCCTGTCGATCGCGATCTCCACGCACCTGGTGTACTGGCTCAGCCACCTCGGCGGCGGCTACGGACGGGGCGTGATCTACGCCGCAGCGGCATTCCTGGCCCTACCGGTCGTGGTCGCCGCATGGCGCGGCCTCCGGCCACCGCCGGTAGGCGTGCTGCGCGGGGCGCGGCCGGCGCTCCTGCTGGCGGGACTCACCGCGCTGGTGGTGGGGTTGACCCTTGGCGTGGGCCTGTGGCGCGTGACACCAGGCGGCATCAGCGCCGGCGGGACGAACTGGAGCGACCTCGGCGTACACCTTTCGATCGCCGAGACCCTGAATGCCGGGGCCAACTTCCCGCCCGATGTTCCGTACTTTGCCGGCGTCCCGCTGACTTACCACTGGTTCGCCGATTTCCACGCCGCCATCCTGGCCGAGGCCGCGTCCCTCTTCTCGATTCCGGCCATGATCATTCAATCCATAGTGCTGGCCGCGGCGCTGGCGCTCATCGTGTACTCGTTGGCCCGTCGCCTGGTTCGGACCGATGCCCGACGTGTCGCTGCGCTTGCGGCGGCGCTCGCCATCTTCGGCGGCGGGATGGGATACCTGCGCTTCATCGGCGACCTGTCGGCAGGGCTGGGCGGTCCCCTGCAGCTCATCGCGGACAACAGCTACGACAACCGGTGGCTGACCGAGTGGCCCTACTTCAGGATTCCTTCGGTCATGGGGACGGGGCTGCTGGCGCATCGAGCCAGCACTGCGGGGCTGCCGATGCTCATCGGCGCCATCCTGCTGCTGGTGAGCGCGCTCCCGACGGCGCGTGAGCGGCTCGCCGGCTGGCGCGACCGGCCCTGGCTCCTCGCCCTGGCGGGCATGCTCGGTGCGCTGCTGGCGCCATTCCACTTCTTCTTCTTTCCCGTCTTCCCGCTGCTGGCGCTGGCCTGGGTGCTGTTCGGACGACGGCTGGTTGACGCTCATGCGCCGCGCAACGCGTTCGCGCTCTTCGCGCCGTATGTTCTGGCCCTCCCGTTCCTGGTCGCCCCGTTAATCCAGTCGAGCGGCTCGGGCGCGCTCCAGTGGGTGACCATCTGGGCGTCGACGCCGCGCGAGGATGGGCCGTTGGCGGTCGTCTTCTTCTATCTGACCAACCTGGGCCTGCCGTTCTTGCTTGCGCTCGGCGCTGTACTGGTCTCGGGCCTGCCGCGGCGCGCATTTCTCACCGCCTGGATCATCGGGCTCTTCGTCATTCCCAACGTCGTCCAGGTCAGCGTTGTCGACTTCGATATGAACAAGTACTTCCAGGCCATGTGGATCGGCGTCGCGATCTCGGCCGCGTGGCTCATCCGACGCTGGCCCCGACCGGCGCTGGTCGCGGTCTTCGCGCTGAGCATTCCCTCTCCGTTGCTGGTCGCCGGCTGGACGGCGACGTCGAACCTCCAGGTGCTGACGAGCGCCGAGGTCCGGGCCGCGCGCTGGGTCGCAGACTCCACGCCCGCCGATGCCGTCTTCGTCACCGACGGCTGGGTCAACTCGCTGACCGATGCCGCCGGACGCAAACGCCTGACCACCTTCGGGCCGTACGTGGCCAATCTCGGCTATCGGCCCGATGAGCGCATCAGCGATGTCTCGGCCATCTACTGCGGGGGCGATGTCTCCCGCTCGGCCGAGCTCATGGACCGATACGGCGCAACTCACGTGATCGATGGGACGCGGCCCCAGCCGTGCGACTCCCCCGTGGACTTCGGCGCCTCCGACCTCTTCGAGCTGATCTACGAGGATGGTCCCCTCATCTGGCGCCTCGCCGGCCACCCCTGAGGTCCCTATCATGGGGCGATGCAGGACGCCTCAGGCGCGGTCGTCGCCTTCGAGCAGGTCACCAAGCGCTATCCCGGCAGCGACGCGCCGGCGGTCGACAACCTGACCCTGACCGTGCCCGCGGGCGAGATCTGCGTGCTCGTCGGCCCGTCGGGATGCGGCAAGACGACGAGCATGAAAATGGTGAACCGGCTCATCGAGCCGACCGGCGGACGGATCACCATCGGCGGCGAGGACATCATGAGCCTGCCCGCGGTCGAACTGCGGCGACGCATCGGCTATGTCATCCAGCAGGTCGGCCTGTTTCCGCACCTCACCATCGGCGAGAACACCGCCGTGGTGCCGAAGCTCCTGCGCTGGAAAGCGGAGCGCACGCGGAAGCGCACGGATGAGCTGCTCGACATCGTCGGCCTCGACCCCGCGCAGTACCGTGACCGATACCCGAACGAGCTGTCGGGCGGCGAGCGCCAGCGCGTCGGCGTCGCCCGCGCCCTGGCCGCCGATCCACCCGTCATGCTCATGGACGAGCCTTTCGGCGCGGTGGACCCCATCCGCCGCGATGGCCTCCAGAACGAATTCCTGCGGCTCCAGAGCCGCGTCCGCAAGACGATCATCTTCGTCACCCACGACGTGGACGAGGCGATCAAGATGGGCGACCGCATCGCCATCCTGCAGCGCGGGGGCATCCTGGCCCAGTACGACACGCCGGCGGCCATCCTGGCCAACCCGGCATCGGAGTTCGTCGAACGCTTCGTCGGGGCCGATCGCGGCCTGAAGCGCCTCTCCCTGGGTCGCGTCCGCGACCTGGACCACATTGAGCCGGTCATCGTACGCGCCGGCGAGGACCGCGCCGAGATTCGCAAGCGCCTGGACCGATCCGATGATCTCGCCTACGCGCTCCTCGTCGATGACGACAACCGACCGCTCGGATGGATCGACCAGCACGACCTGCGCGGCGACGGACCGATCGACTCCGGCGCCGCGACCCCCGGCGCCCCGACCGTGGAGCCGGAATCGACCCTGCGTGACGCCCTGTCGGCCATGCTCGGCTCCAGTGTCCAGCTCGGCGTAGTGGTGGACGAGCGCGGCCGTGTCGACGGGCTCGTAAGCGTCGATGCCATCGGCGAACGGCTGCGAGCTCCAGTTCGCGGCATGGACGGCGAACTTCACGAGGTCGGTGAAGCCGACGCAACCTCGTGAGCGACGGTGAAGGCCCGATCCGCATCGGCTGGATCGTGGACCGGCTCGACCTGATCGGTGAACTGCTCCGCGATCACGTGATCTTGACGGTCCTGGCGGTCGTCATCGGCCTCATCATCTCGTTCGGGCTGGCCCTGGCCATCCGCGGTTCGCCGCGACTGTACGGGCCGATCATCGGCGTCAGCGGCACCCTGTACGCCATACCCAGCATTGCCCTGTTCTCGCTGCTCATCCCCATCACCGGCGTCAGCATCGTGACTGCCGAAATCGCGCTCGTGAGCTACACGCTGCTCATCCTGATCCGCAACATCGTCGAGGGGCTGAACGGTGTTCCGCCCGAAGCCATCGAGGCCGCCAACGGCATGGGATACACCCGAACGCAGCGCCTCCTGCGCGTGGAGCTGCCGCTCGCGCTTCCCGTGATCGTGGCCGGCCTGCGCATCGCCACCGTGACGACGGTAGGGCTGGTGACAGTAACGGCGCTCATTGGCCTGGGCGGCCTGGGCTACCTCATCGTCAACCTTGGCATCCTGCGCGGGTCATCACCGTTTGCCGCCACTGCCATCTACACCGGCGTCGCGCTCGCGGTGGCGCTCGCCGTGTTCGCCGACCTGTCGCTCCTTGCA
The DNA here is from genome assembly GCA_038255505.1 of Candidatus Limnocylindria bacterium. Taxonomy (GTDB): domain Bacteria; phylum Chloroflexota; class Limnocylindria; order QHBO01; family QHBO01; genus JACDBZ01. The sequence continues at coordinate 9,915 of JBBSLF010000031.1, read as the reverse complement.
CTCCAGCGCGCGCTGACACCCTGGGCACGGCGACGGAGCGCATAGGCCGATGGAGTTCCTCGGCGAGGTCGTCGCATGGTTCGCGAACCCGGAGACGTGGAGCGGACGCAACGGGATTCCGATCCGACTGTGGGAGCACGTCTCACTAGCCGCTGCCGCGCTCGCAGTGGGAACCCTGATCGCGCTGCCGCTGGGGCTGCTCATCGGCCATACCGGGCGCGGAGCGGTCGCGGTGGTGAGCATCGCGAACATCGGCCGTGCCATCCCGTCGCTCGGATGGTTCGGGATCGTCTTTGTGCCGGCACTCAACCTGGGTCTTGGGCTCGGATTCTGGCCTTCTGTCATCGCGCTCGTGCCACTCGCCATCCCGCCGATCGTTACCAATACCTACACCGGGCTGCGCGAGGTGGACCGCGACCTCGTGGAGGCGGCACGCGGAATGGGAATGCACGAGTGGCAGATCCTGCGCCAGCTGGAGATCCCGGTGGCGCTGCCGGTCATCCTGGCCGGGATTCGTACGTCGGCCGTGCAGGTGGTGGCCACGGCCACCCTGGCAGCCGTGATCGCCGGTGGCACCCTCGGCCAGCTCATTCTCGTCGGGATCAACATCGGCGATGAGGTGCAGGTCTTCGGCGCGGCCGTGCTCGTGGCGCTCCTCGCCATCGTGACGGAGCTGTCGTTCGCGGCGATCCAGCGAGCGGCGACCTCGCCGGGCCTGCGCGACCGCGGGTCGGCCGCCGAGCTATCGGTGTGACCTGGTTTTCGCGTTCACATTTGCCCAATTCAGGCGCTGCCCGCGGGCGCTGGTAAACTTCCTGCTCTTGACGGCGTGGCGCACCTGCGCCGCAATCCAATTTCAGCATACGAGGAGGACCCACATGCGGAAGAACCGCAGCCTCGTCCTTGGGGCGGCGATGCTCGCGCTGGTCATCAGCGCATGCTCGCCGGGAGAGGGCGGAAGTTCATCATCGCCAGGGGCGAGCGCGGGCGGCACGACGGGCGCCAGTGCGGCCGCCGATCTGCCAACGATCACCATCGGATCGGCGCCCTTCTGGGAATCGGCCGTGGTGGCCGAGATCTACGCGCAGGCTCTCGAGGAAGTTGGCTTCACCGTCGAACGCAGCCTCGAGCTTGGTGCGCGTGACATCACCCATGCTGCCATCACCTCGGACGAGATCAACATGGTCCCCGAGTACCTCGGCGGCTACCTCGCTCAGACCTTCGAGGGCACACCGACCCCCGACGTCGACGAGACGTACCAGGCGTTGCTGGCAGCGCTTGCCGACGAGGGCCTGGTTGCCTTCGAGCCGACGCCCGGCACCGATGCCGACGGCTTCGCCGTACGACAGGAAACGGCGGACGAGTACGACCTCACGACCATGAGCGACCTGGCCGAAGTGGCCGATGAGCTCACCTGGGGCGTCGCGCTCGAATGCGCCGACAATCCGAACTGCGGCCCGGGATTGAACGACGTGTACGGCATCGATCTCGACGAGCTCGAGGTCGAGACACTCGAGGCGTGCACCACGGCAATCGCCGATGCGCTCAACGCGAGCGCAGTCGACGTCGCCCAGGTCTGCACCACGCAGCCGGAGATCGTCGGTCTCAACCTGGTTCTGATGGAGGATGACGGCGGGCTTGCCCCGGCGCAGAACCTCGTTCCCGTGGTGACGCAGGACGTGGCTGATGCGGGAGGAGACCTTCTCGAGTCAACCCTGAATGCCGTCTCCGCGCTGCTCACGACGGAGCAGCTCACCAATCTCGGCGCGGCCGTCATCATCAATGGCGAGTCCTACGAGGATGCCGCGGCACAGTGGCTGGAGGACAACGGCCTCTAGGCCGCCGTTCCTTCCTTGCACCCGATGAGGCGGGCCGGTTCGCCGGCTCGCCTCTTCTCATGCATCATGGCCGGACCACATGACCATCGGCCCCAACAACCCAGAGCTTCGCCACTGCATCAAGTGCGGCCGTGAGATCGGCCCGGACGAGACGATCTGCGAGGTCTGCAACCGCGCCGGGATGGCGACACCCTCCGCGTCGCAGTATCACGGCACCGTTGTCGTAGCCATCGTGCTTGCGGTTGCTGCCCTCGCGATCGTGGCCAGTCTCTCGCTGCGCGGCGTGGGCCCGTATGCCGCAGATATCCGCGGCGTCGCGGTGGCCGGCCCGGGCGGCTACGACATCACCTACGCGGTCACCAACGAGGGCACGCGTCCCGGGCGCGCGAAGTGCCAGCTCGTCGCGACCGCCGAGAGCGGACAACGGCTGCGGACACGCAGCACGATCACGTCGCAGATCGCCGGAGGCGACACCGCTGAGCTCACCGAGACGATCGCGGAACTCGAAGTCGAACCTGCCAACGTGACCGTCAACTGCTCCTGAACCCGCGTGCCGCCTGTGCCGCCTGTTGCACCCGGAGACACTAAACCCGAACGAAGGCGAGTTCACACGTCCTGGGTTGCACCGGATAACACAGGGGACGATGGAGCGACGGCTCCTTCGCGTTTAGTCGCACCCGGTGGAACAGTACGTGTCCGAGGGATCATCTCTCCAGGATGACGCGGACCTCGACGAGGCCTTCGGTCAGCGACGCGTCGGACACGAGCGCCCAGGCCGAGTGCGAAAGGTCGACGACACGCTGGTCATCGGTGCCCCAGTAGCACTGACACCAGTCGACCACCGGGAAGCGGACGCATCGGTCCGCGCAGACGGTGACGTGGCCGTTGACCTCGCCGCTGTACTGACCGCCGAGATCGCCGGGCATGGCAACCGTCGCCTGCCCCATCCATCCCGCGGTCCCAGGATAGTTACTGCCAATGCCCGCCACCTCGGTGGTCGGCGTCGGAGTGGGAACAGCGGTTGCCGTTGGCGCGGGACTGGCGATGGGCGCAAAGGTTCCACTCAGCACAGCCCCGCGCTCGTCGCTCGGTTGGAGGAGGGTGGTCGAAAACGCATCATCCGTCCGCCAGTCGTCATCGATGACCATGCGGGGAAGTTCGGGCGCGAGGTCGAGAACCGTCACAGCGGCCACGCCGGCGGTGGCTGCGCCCGTGACTACGGCAGCGAAGAACAAGGCGACAAGCGCCTCAGCACGAATATTCACAAGGGATCTCCAGGGGTACTTGGCACGCGGACGCGGAAGTGATGGCGCCAGCGGAGGCGGGAGCGGGACGCATCGGTCCACGCATGGAAGCCGCCCGGATGCGACGGAAGGTCGCAAGTAGGATGCCACGAAGTATCCTGCGATGCATATGGACCGATGGGCTCGCGCGCTGTCCGGCGCGCTCACGCTCCTTGCGCTGATGGCTGGCACCGCCATTGGCGCCGGTCCCCCATTTGCCGATCCGGTGGACGATCAGTCCGTCTACGACACCGCCGATGTCCTCAGTGCCGAAGTTGAGGCCGATCTCGAGCGCACCATCGACGACGTGGAACATGAGACAGGCGCCGAGGTGGTGGTCTACACGCAGGTCGACCCGGGCATCAGCGAGGACGAGAACCTGGCGAACGCCCGGGCGCTCATCGACCAGTGGGGCGTCGGGCGATCCGGATTCGACGACGGCCTGGTGCTCATGGTCGGTTTGGAGGAGAACCGAGTGAATGGCCGCGTGAGCCTGTTCGGCGGGTCCGGCTTCATCGGCGCATATGCCAGCGAGGACGACCTGAAGGCGATCATCGACAGCGACTTCGTGCCATCCGCGCGCAACGGCAATATGGAGGGAGCCGTGATCGCCACCGTCGAGACTCTGGCCGAGCGTGTGACGCCCGAGAACCGCGATCGGCTGGAGATGCTGCGGGTCGTCAATGCTGGCCTGGGCCTGATCGGCGCGCCGCTGGCGCTTCTCGGAACGTTGGGGTTCGCCTGGCGCACATGGAAGCGCGAGGGCGATGACCCCGACCTCACCGACTCGCCGTCCATCCTGATGGCCGGTCCGCCGGCCGAGATGACGCCGACGCTCGCCACGGTCATCATCGAGGGCAAAGCCACGCAGCACAGCACGAACACGGCGCTGATGGCCCTCGCCAGCAGCGGGCGGATCAGCTTCCAGAATCTCGACCGCGTCTCCTCGATGAAGAGCGACGACGATCCCGACCCGCTGACCGACCCCGCGATCCACGTCCACGGCGATGCCGAGCGGCAGCCGCTGGCGGTCCCGGAACGAGCGGCGTGGGACACCATCCGACGCCTGGGTGGAGGCGACGGCGTCCTGACCCGCGAGTCACTGTGGCGTCTGAACGGGGAGATGAACGACGTGCAGCACAGCCTTGAGTCGGAGGCGGTGCGACTCGGCTGGCTGGCGCGCATGCCCCGGCCCTCCATCAATCGGGTGACCGGTATCGGGGTCGGTATTGGCGTCCTGGGCGCCGGTGCCATTGCGCTGGGCATCTCTGTGCCGATGAGCGGCATGGTCATGCTGGGAGCGGCTCTGGTGTTGGGGGGCGTCGGCACCGTCGGCTTCGGACGCGCCATGAGCCAGCGCACGACGCAGGGCGCATACGTCAACGCCATGCTCAAGGCGTATCGGCGCACCCTGCGCAAGACCATGGACCAAGCACAGTCCATGAACGAGGTCGTCGATCAGCCGGAGGTCGCGACGCTGGCCGACACGCCCGACAAGGCGGTGGTCTGGGGCCTGGCCCTGGGCCTGTACGACGAGGTCGCCGCGGTCCTGCATCGCGGCCTCGCGGCGCAGCGAGCCGCCACCGGGACACCGTACGGCGCGTACTACCCGATCTGGCTCGGCGCTGGATCAGAGTCAGGCTCCACGGGAGTTTCATTTGCGGATGTCGCCAGCGGCGTCAGCTATGGCTCCGGCAGCGTGTTTTCCGGGTCGGCCATGCCGGACATCGGCGGCATGTTCGACGCCCTCGGCAGCGTGGGCTCAACTCCTCCATCGTCCAGCTCATCGAGTGGCGGAGGCGGCGGCGGCTTCTCCGGAGGCGGCAGCTCGGGCGGCGGTGGCGCCTCCGGCTCGTTCTAGCGTTGGCGTGCGCCGCAGCGAGGGCGTAAGGTGGCAGCAATGAGCTCTAATCGACGCGGCCCCGACCGCCGACCCGACCGCCCCAACGATCGCCCCGCCCGCCGCAGCGGCCCGGGAGGGAGTGACTGGAAGCCCCGCGACCAACGATCCGGGGACCGCCCATCGTATCCCCCGCGTGACCGCCCGAGCGGTGACCGGCCCGCGTACCCGCCACGCGACCGGCCGTCGTATGCCCCGCGCGACCAGCACCAAGGGGACCGGCCGTCGTATCCCCCCCGGGATGCTCGGGAAAATCGCCCGTTCACCCCGCGGCCGAATTTCGAACGCGCCCCCGATGAGGGCGCCATGTCAATCCGGCTGGACCCGCGTCGCGTCAACGCGCTGAAGCATCTTGCCGGTGAAGCGGGCGTGCGACCCGGCGATCTCGTCCGCCAATGGGTCGAGGAGCGAATCGATAGCTCGCGGACCGGCGCAGAAGCTCCCTCGGCTGCGTCTCCCTCGGCTGCGTCTCCCTCGGCTGCCGCCACCGAGAGCCTCCTCAGCCGTTTCGAATCTCTCGCCGCGCGCGTCGAAGCCCTTGAGGCGTCGGCCCCATCGTCGCCTCCGGCCCCATCGTCGCCTCCGAAGGCCAAGGAAGCCGCAGCGGACCCCGCCCCCAAACCGAAGCCCAAGAGGCGCGGCCGGGTCTCCGCGGCTCCAACGTCGGAGCGCGTCGCGCTCCATGACGAGATGATCGCGCTGATCAGCGATCGTGGACCGATGAGCGCCGCCGACCTTGCGACCGCAGTCACAGAGCGCGGGCGGTACACGCCTCCACGCAGCGGCAAGCCGATCGATGCGGCCACCATCAGCCAGCGCGTGAGCAACCCGACCTACCGGGCGCGGTTCACGCGCAACGAAGGGCTGATCGGGCTGGCGGAGGAGTCCGCCGAAACCTGAACGGCCGGCGCGAACGCGCCGGCCGCATCGGTCCCTGAGTGGTCAGTCCTCGAGGAGGAAGGTCACGAGGATGTTGGCCTGGAACTCGATGGCGCCATCACGATGGACGTTGACGCGCTGCTCCTTGACCCAGGCACTCTTCACACCACGCAGGGTCTTGCTGGCGCGGTCGATCCCCTGGCGCACGGCGTCCTCGAAGCTCTCGGTCGAGGTGCAGGAAAGTTCGGTCACCTTGGCGACGGACATGTTGATTCATTCTCCTATACGGATTGATGGGCGCACGAGTATGCGTCCGCCCTGGACCGATGCAGGTCGCGCGCCAGCACACGCTGTTTTATTCGCCGGCCGGGTATCTGACAATCTCGCAACCCTCGAGACGAACACTCATGCGAGGCGCGGGTAACGTTGCCGAGTCGCGCGCCCTTCAGACGTCGTGGGAGGCAGTCCGGGCCAGAAGACTATCGGCGTCCATGGCGTTGACGATCATGGGTGCCGCGACACCGCACAGGAAGGCGCGCTCGCAGCCATTGCCGAGCCAGAAGAGCTGCCCGGGCGCATGCGCGTCCGAGTCGATTGACACGCGACAGCCGGCCTCCACCGCCAGGCGCAGCAGGCGTTTCGGCGGATCGAGTCGCTCCGGGCGCGAGTTGATTTCGATGGCCTTATCGAAGCGTGCCGCCGCCGCGAACACGATCTCGGCGTCGAAGGTGGATTCGGGCCGGTTCCGCTTGCGGGTCTTCATCCGTCCGGTGCAATGGCCAAGGATGTCGAGGTTGGGGTCGGCGAGGGCGGTGACCATGCGGACGGTCATCGCGCGGGCATCCATGCGCAACGCCGAGTGCACGCTGCCCACCACGACATCCAGGCGCGCGAGGAGGTCCGGCTCCTGGTCGAGCGACCCATCCTCGTTGATGTCGACCTCGATGCCGGTCAGGATTCGCAGGCCGATGAGCTCGGCGTTCAGTGCCGCGATCTCGTCCAACTGCGCGCGCAGCCGCTGCGGCGAGAGGCCATTTGCCACGGTCAACCGCGGCGAATGATCGGTGATGACCAGGTACTCATGGCCGAGCTCGATGGCGGCCTCTGTCATCTCCCGAATCGTCGCCCCGCCATCCGACGCCTCGGTGTGCGCGTGGCAATCCCCGCGCAGCGCGGCTCGAAGATCCGCGGCGCCCTCGTCCAGCGGACGGCCCTCGGTGGACTCGAGCCGCCTCAGGTAGACCGGTTCCTCGCCTCGCAGGCTCTCGAGAATCGTGCGCTCCGTCACGTCGCCGATACCGGTCAGCTCACGCAGCGCACCGCTGGCAGCGCGCATGGCGGTCGCTTCACCGCCAATCTCCGCGAGGGTCGCGGCGGCACTCCGGAATGCGCGCACTCGATACCCGGGCTCCTGCGCGGCCTCCAGCAGAAAAGCGATGCGCTTCAGATCGGCAATCGGGTCCCGAGCGTTCGCCATTGAGGAAGTATTGCAATTAGACGCGGGGACGTTCCCCTATCTACCAACGTGATTGGCAGTAACCGAACCATCGGACCGTCGGGGATACCCGCACTCGCGATTCTGTCTCTGGTTTCCCCGTACCGCCAGCACCATTGGCAAATGAACGGAACCTCTTCGCGCGACTCGGTTAGTGCCGATCAGGTTGGCGATTGAGAGAAGTCGCCATACATCCCTCGCTCGCGCGGCCGAGCGTCATGGGATCGTGAGGATCCGCGCCGGGTTCTCGACGGTCATCTGACGGATCTCGCCCTCGCCAACGGCCGCAGTGCGCAACGTCGGCAGGAAGTGTTGCTGGAGATACACGTAGCCGAACCCGCCATTTGCCTTGAGCTGCCGGTCGTGGCACACGTCCTGGCTGAGCAGCAGCTGCGAGCCGTACCCGCGTTCGAGCAACTCGACGATCGTCTCGACCAGGCGCGGTTCCAACGCCTCCTCGGTTCCGAACCGATGACCGAGGAAGTCGAATTGAAGGTTCGCGCCGGCATCCAGCACCTCGAGATAGAAGTCAAGCCGGTGATACGAATCCGCATGGCCGATGACGACGCGCGACGGATCCACGCCTTCGCCGGTGAAAAGCTTCAGCTGGGCCAGCCCCACGGCCGACTGCACGCCATGGGTCGTGATCGCCATGCCGGTGACCATTGACGCGCGGGCGGCCGCGCGATGCACGCGTTCCTCGAGCGCGCTGACCCACGGCTTATCGGTCCCGATCTCGCCGATGATGCCGGGCCGAACGCCCGACTCCCCCACCCCGTTTTCGAACTCGCCGATGATCTGCGTCGACAGGTCATCCACGGAGCGACGATCGACCAGCACCTCGGCCGGGTAATACGCCCCTCGATACCAGCCGCACCCCATCACGATGTTCAGCCCGGTCGAATGTGCCATCCCACGAAGCCGGTGCGGATCGCGGCCGACGCCGTCGAGCGTGAGATCCACCAGCGTTGCTCCGCCTCGCCGGCGGTAGTCGCGAAGCTCATCGACGATGATGTCCTCGTCGGGGGTGAGCTCCCAATAGTCCCAACGCCCATCGACATGCCACAGCGCGATGCCGGTGTGCTCGTGCGGAAGCGTGAACCCGAGCGAGTCGGGCGAGATCGGTCCGGAGACAGTCATGACGCGAGGCGCCATCGTCAATCCTCCTTCGGCTGTGCGGACGCGTCGATCGGTGCCTGATTGAGCCGTCGGCGCATCGGTCTGCGTGGATGGGAGCATCTTGCCACCCCCGGCCAGGCTGGTGATGCCGTCGGACGGCTGATGTCTCCGTTGAGGAGCTGAGCAGGTATGGCCAGCACTCGCCTCGTCCAGCCCACTACCCTAGGACGATGGCAACCACCGAGCCGCACGCGGCGGCACCGAACGGTATCTGGGCCAACGCGCAGAGCGAGCTCGACGAAGCGGCCGGGCGACTGAACCTCGATCCGGGAATGCATCGGGTTCTCAGAGTTCCCAAGCGCGAGTTGGCCGTCAACTTCCCCGTCACGCACGACGACGGACACGTCGAGGTGTACGCGGGCTACCGCGTGCACCACAACGTCAATCGCGGGCCGGTGAGCGGAGGGATCCGCTACGTGCCGAACCTCGATCTGGACGAGGTGCGGGCGCTGGCCATGCTCAACACGTGGAAGGCGGCGCTGGTCAGAATTCCGTTCGGCGGCGCTGCCGGCGGTGTCCGCGTCGACCCACGCCAGTTGAGCGCGAACGAGCGACAAGGACTCACCCGCCGATACGCGACGGAGATCGGGCCGCTCCTCGGGCCGGAGCGCGACATCCCGTCGCCGGACGTCAACACTGGCTCGCAGACGATGGCCTGGATCATGGATACGCTCTCCATGCATCGCGGCCACACCGTGGCCGCATCCGTGATCGGCAAGCCGATGGCTATCGGCGGCACTCGCGGACGTCGCAGCGCCACCGCTCGCGGCGCCCTCCGCTGCATCGGTGCCGCTGCGCGCGCACGGGGAATTGACGTCAACGGCGCCCGGGTCGCCATCCAGGGCTTCGGCCGGGTCGGCATGACCGTGGCCGAAGAGCTTGACCTCGCTGGTGCGATGATCATCGGCATCGCGGATGATCGCGGCGCGGTCGGGAATCCGGCAGGTATTGACGTGGCCCGTGCCAACCAGTGGATGCGCGAGCACGATGCGGTTCGTGACATGCCCGACACTGAGCCGATGTCGAAGGCTGAGCTGTTTGCCCTCGAGACCGACATCCTCGTGCCGGCGGGACTCCAGAACGAGATAACCGACGCCAACGCCGGCACGGTCAGCGCTCAGATCGTGGCCGAGGTCGCCAACGGCGCCACCACGCCGGCAGCTGACGCGATCCTCGCCGACCGTGGCGTGACCGTGATCCCGGACATCGTGTGCACGGCCGGCTCCACCATCCTCGGGTACTTCGAGTGGGTGCAGGACATGCAGGCCTTCTTCTGGACGGAGGGCGAGATCACCGCCGACCTCGATCGCATCATGGACGAGGCCATGGCCGAGGTGCAGG
>JBBSLF010000030.1:0-16782 GCA_038255505.1 Candidatus Limnocylindria bacterium | reverse complement strand
CGCGCCCGGGACCCGATAGTGCCTGCAAGCAAGCGCACGGTCATTACGGAGTTGTCATGCGGCGCCGGCGGTACGGCCGGCGCGGTACGGCCGGCGCGGTACGGCCGGCGCGGTAAGGCCGGCGCGGTGAGTCAGCTGACCGGATTCGCCGGCTCGTTCTGACTGCCACTCCATCCTCGGTTGGTGAACGTGGGGATGAACCGGTACCCCTGGCTGGGCACCGTCTCGATGAAGCGCGGGTGGCGATAGTCGTTCTGGAGCTTGATGCGCAGGCTGCGGACGTGACGATCGACGATATTGCTCTCGGCCACGAAATCGGTGCCCCACACCGCGTCCAGGATCTCCTCCCTCGAGATGACGCGCCCGCCACGGCTGGCAAGCACGTACAGGAGGCTCTGCTCGATGCCGCTGAGGTGGATGATCGAGTTGCCGGCCCGCACTTCGCGGTTGACGATGTCGATTTCCATCTCCCCGATCTTGATCGACGGGACCATGGGTCGGTGGATGCCGGATGCACGGCGCGAGATCACGATCGCCCGCGCCAGCAGCTCCTCCGGCGAGAATGGCACCGCCACAATATCGTCAACGCCGAGCTCGAAAGCCTTCAGCTTGGTGGACAGGTCTCCGCGCCGCGTGAGACCGAGGACCGGGGCCCTGCTCTGGGCGAGCGTGTTCGAGGCACCGAGGTGGACGAGCAGGTCGCTGCTGTCGTCATGGTCCATGTCGACAATTGCGATGTGAGGCTCCCACACGTCGAGGATGGCCTTGACTTCTTCGAGGTTCGCCGCCGCCCGGACGAGAAAGACCCCGTGATTCAGCGTCAGCTCGATGAGGTCCACGACGACGGGCCGGTCGAGCAGAACCAGCGCACGGCGCGCATCCGCATCAACCGGGCTCGCGGGGGAGATGGTCATCTTGGCACCTCAGCGCGTACGGTCATGTCTCGTTTGTCGCGTCCAATTGTACTCTCGAATGTTGCGTGATCAAGGTGGTGCCGAGCGTCCGGCGCATGTCGAATGTTGATGACGAATCCGTCATGACGGCAAGCGCCGTGGGCGGCATGGTTTACCCCGGCGCCGTATCGGGTCAGCGGTTGCTCAGCTCAATAGTTCATTCGGAGGAGCAGAGACCACGTAGAGGAGGCGAGTTGTGACGATCACCATGCAACGCGCTGCCAACGTGTGGCGCCCGCGGATCCTGTGCGCCGACGACGACCGCGCCATCGGCGCAACCGTTCAGGCCATCCTCGCGGACGAGGGGTACGACGTCTCGTGCCTGTTCGACATCACCGACGAAGCGCTTCATCGGGAGATCAGCCGCCTCGAGCCCGATTGCATCCTGCTCGATAGTGCGTCGTCGACCCATTACAACCTTTCGTGGACGGCCGCCGCGTGGATCCGGAGCCGCAAGCGAACGGTTCCAGTGGTCATGTTCAGCGCCCACCTCGCGGATAGCTTAGAGGCCGAGGCCAACTTGACGCTCCGCGCCCGAGAGGCTGCCTTTGCGGCGGTGCTCCTCAAACCCTTCAGCATTGACGAGCTGCTTAAAGCGGTGCGAACTGCCGTGGACCAATCAGTCCATGCATAGTTCCGGAGCCGACCCCCTCGAGGCCGCCGGGGTCCGTATTGCGCTCGATGACGATCGATTGGCCGCCGATGCCGACCAGACGACCGCCGATGCCGACCAGACGGCCTCGGACGAGGACGCCTCGGCATCCGACAGCGACCAGGCCAGCTCCGAGACGGATCAGAAGCTCTCGGATCAGGATCAGGCGGCGGCCGATGAGGAGCATGCGGACGACCCCGATCCCGAGGAGGATGAGTCCTATTTTGCGTCGCGGGCAGCCCGCGAGCGCGTCTCTGAGAAGCGCCATGCGACACAACTCGACCGCAGCCGGACGGGGATCGAGCGCGACGCCAGCGCCGACTCCCGCGATGCCATTGCCACGCAACGCGATGAGCGGGCGACTGAACGGGACGCGATGGCGGGAGAGCGCGAGGAGTCCATCGCAACCCTTGATGCGGGCACCGCGCGCAAGTTCGAGCACCTGCGCAGGCAGGCGGCGGCGGACCGCGCCGATGCCGCGCGCGATCGCGCGCGAGCCGCTCGGGACCGCGCGGAGGCGGCTCGTGAGCGATCGCGTTATGAGGCGGAGCTCATGCGGGCCCATGTCGACGATCTGACGGGCGCCTATCGCCGCGAGGTGGGTTGCCTGGCGCTGTCGCACGAGATCGATCGGGCGCGACGCGGCGATGGCCGCTTCGTGGTCGCATTCGTGGATCTCGACGGACTCAAGAGCATCAACGATCTCAATGGCCACGCGGCCGGTGACGCGGCGCTGAAGGCCGTGGTTGGTGCGCTGCGCGCCAACCTGCGTTCCTTTGATCCGGTCCTCCGCTACGGCGGCGACGAGTTCGTGGCCGGCATGGGAGGAGTCGACCTCGACGACGCGGGGCGACGATTCGAAGCGATCAAAGCGACATTGCAGCGAGACGCGGCGGTCGGGATCAGCGTCGGGATAGCCGCGCTCGCGATGGGAGAGACACTCGACGAACTCATCGCCAGGGCAGACTCGGCGCTCCTGCGAAGGCGGCGAAGCGCTCAGGACAGCACTCCGGCTGGCTGAGTCCCGACATCGGTCACGGCGGGTCTGTTGTGAATCGGCCCTTCAGGCGCTCCAGGCTGGCGTCGATGTCTCCGCCGGCGGCGCCGGCGATCATCGGCTCCATGAAGGTGGTCAGCATGGAGCCACGGATCTCCATGGCGAAGGTGAGGTCCGTCGCCTGATCTTCGTCGGCGCCGACCAGGTCGAGCGTGGCGTGCGCCTTGACGCCGCTGACCTCGCTGCTGATGGCGAGGCGTCGGGGCGGCTCGTATTCGGTGACCGTCAGTGGAACTTCCATGCGCTGCCCCATGAGCTCACGGGTCACGTGCGCCGATGCGCCGACGCCCATTTCGTCACCGGACGTGCGCCGCGCGCTCGCGATGCCGCTCTGCCACTCGGGCAGGCGGTCGAGATCGGACACGTAGGCAAACACCTCTGACGGGGGAGCTGGGATGCGCGCTATGCGCTCGACGCGTTGCATCGGCTCACGGTAGCGGATCGGCATGTCCGTCGCTGAGCACAGGTGGGGTGGTCAACTCCGGAATGTGCCCGGGGAAGGGCCGAATGGACGGTGAACGAGCGCAGGCGAGCGGGAATGTGCGCGGCAGAAGGCATCGCAGGGCTTCAACCTCCGGTATGTCCTTCGGGGGCTACGCGACCGAAACGTCGACGGCCTGGCGGGCGATGTGAGCCAGGGCGCCGATGAAGGTGGGCGAGATGTTGAGCGACTCGATCCGCGCGAAGGCCATGCCGGCATCTTCGGCCTGCTCGCGGGCGCCGATGTCCACGTCGTACAGGATCTCCAGGTGGTCGGCCAGGAATTGGATCGGTGCGACGAGGACTGCCGAGTGACCGGCCGAGCGCAATTGGGGCAGGAGATCGGTGAAGTCGGGCTTCATCCACTCGCCGGGCTCGTGGCCGGCCGACTGCCAGCAGAAGTGCCAGCGATCATCGTCCAGCCCCGAAGCAATGGCCACAGACTCCGCTGTCTCGCGCAGCTGGTCGAGGTAGGCGGGTTCCGCATCGGCGACGCGGCGCGGGAGCGAATGGGCAGTCAACAGCACCGGCGCACCCTCCGGCAGCCCGGCCAGTGCGGAGCGAATGCGCTCCGCCACCGCTTCGATGAACACGGGCTCGCGATACCAAGCCGGTGCAAGGTGGACGGACGGCGCCGCCGGTCCGAGCTCGGCAAGCGCGGCGTCGATCGCGCGCCGGTAGCCGGCCATGAGCAGCTCCGAATACTGTGGGCTCATGACGATGGCGCTGACGGTGTCGCATCCTAGCTCGGCCAGCGAACGCAGGCCGTCGGTGACCGATGGAGCGCTGAACCGCATCCCGACGGTAGCGACGGCGTCGATGCCATTGGCGTGCAACGCTTCTTCGACCGCCGCCGCCTGCGCGCGGGTGATCTCGATCAGCGGAGAGCCGCCGATGAGCCCGTATCGGCGCCGAAACTCATCGATCAGGTCGGGTGAAGGCTCGCGGCCGCCACGCACGGCCGCCAGATACTGCGGCAGGTCATGCAGGTCCGCGGCGGGAGAGCCATAGGTCATCAGGAGGACCCCGAGCTTCACCGGGCCGACTCGGCGTGCACCAGCTCCACCAAGCGCCGCAGGATGTCCGGATCGGACTGCGGAAGCACGCCATGGCCCAGGTTGAAGATGTGGCCCGAGCGGTTTGCCGCTCGTCGGAGGACGTCGCGTGCGCCGTCCGCGGTCGCCTCCCACCCAGCCAGGACACGCGTTGGGTCGAGGTTGCCCTGGATGCCCCGGTCGAAGCCGATGCGCTCCCAGGCCCGATCCAGTGACTGGCGGTGATCGACGCTGATGATGTCGCCGCCCGCGACCGTCATCGGCTCAAGCAGCGCCGCCGTGCCGGTGCCGAAATGGATTGTGGGAGCACCGCGCACCTCGGCGAAGATGCGCGAAACGTGCGGCTGGACGTAGGTCACGTAGTCCGAGGGTGACAACGCGCCGACCCAGGAGTCGAAGAGCTGGACGACGTGCACGCCAGCATTGATCTGGGCGTTCAGATACGCGATCACCACGCTCGATAGCTTGTCCATGAGCGCGTGCCATGCATCGGGCTCGCGATACATGAATGCCTTGGCGATGGCGTAGTCCCGCGAGGGACGCCCTTCAATGAGGTAGCAGGCCAGGGTGAACGGCGAGCCAGAGAAGCCGATGACGGCCTGCCGGCCGTCGAGCTCGCGACGGACCAGGCGGATGGCATCCATCACGAAGGCGACCTCGGTGTCGGGGTCGATCAGGCGCAGGGCATCCACCTGCGCGCGCGAGCGGATCGGGTCATGGATGATCGGCCCGACATCCGGCTGGATCTCGAGACTGACCCCCATCGGCTCCAGGGGAATCATGATGTCGGCGAACAGGACCGCGGCGTCCACGCCGAAGGCGGTGACCGGCATGACCGTGACCTCGGCGCACAGCTCCGGGGTCTTGGCCAGCGTCAGGATCGGATAGCGCTCCCGCAGCTTGCGGTAGTCGGCCAGGCACCGACCGGCTTGGCGCATGAACCAGACCGGGGTGCGATCCGGCTGCTCGTGGCCCAGCGCCGCGCAGAATCGCGCCTCGCCCGACCACTGGGTCGCGGGTGCAGGAGCCGTATCGATCATCTATTCCTCTGTTGGGGCGGGTGTCGGGGGAGCGGGACGTTGGCGCGGCTGCGGATGGCCGACCGCGCCGGACGCCTCGGGTGACTTCACGTAGGTCGGGCGCAGCTCGATCGGGTTCGGCCTGTCGGTATCGCGAGACCGGCGCATGCGGAGGTTCAGGAACTCCACGAACACGCTGAAGCCCATGGCGAAGTAGATGTAGCCCTTCGGGATGTGGAAATCGAGCCCTTCGGCCACGAGCGCGGTGCCGATGAGCAGCAGGAAGCTGAGGGCGAGCATCTTCACGGTGGGGTGGTTGTTGACGAAGTCACTGATCGTCTTGGCCGAGACCATCATCACGCCGATCGCGATGAGCACCGCGGCGATCATCACCGGGACCTCGTCCACCATGCCGACCGCGGTGATGACGGAGTCCAGGCTGAAGACCGCGTCGAGGAGCACGATTTGCACGAGGATCGCTCCGAAGGTCGCGGTGCCGCCGGCCGCCGTGGCATGGCCCTCCTCGCCCTCGAGCTTCTCGTGGACCTCAAAGGTGGCCTTGCCGATCAGGAACAACCCGCCACCCAGCAGGATCAGGTCGCGCCCGCTGATCTCCTGGCCAAGCACCTCGAACAGCGTTGCTGTCAGCCCGATCACCCAGCTCAGGCTGAACAGGAGGATCACGCGCATGATCGCCGCCAGGCCCAGGCCTGTGATCCGCGCGCGGTTCTGCTGGTCGGCCGGTAGCTTCGCGGCCAGGATGCTGATGAAGACGATGTTGTCGATGCCCAGCACGATCTCCAGCGCGGTCAGCGTCAGCAGCGCGATCCAGATCTGCGGGTCACTGAGGAACTCAAACACTCTGGCTACGGCTCCCTACGGGCGGCGTCGAATGCGCCGCGTGCTGCGAGCAGCGTAGCGTCGAGATCGGCGTCGCGATGGGCGGTCGACACGAACCACGCCTCGTGCTGGCTGGGTGGAAGCATGATCCCTGCCGCGAGCATGGCGTGGAAGAATGTCGGAAAGTCGTCGGGGAATGCGGTCAGCAGACTTCCGACCCGACTCACCTGGACCGATGCGCCCGCCGCGGTCGCGGCGTCCGTGAGGCCGGCCTCGAGACGTGCGCCCGCCTCCTCGAGGTGCTCGTAGCTTTCGGCGGTCAGTTGGCGCAGGGTCGCCGCACCGGCCGCCATGGCGATCGGGTTCCCCGACAGCGTGCCGGCCTGGTAGACCGGGCCGTCCGGCGCAATCATCTTCATGAGGTCCGCGCGGCCGCCGTAGGCCCCGACCGGCAGACCACCGCCGATGATCTTGCCCAGCACGGTGAGGTCGGGGATCACCCCGTAGCGCTCAGTCGCCCCGCCGCGGGCCACGCGGAAGCCGGTGATGACCTCGTCGTAGATGAGCAGGGCGCCGTGATGCGCGGTGGCCGCCCGCAGGCCCTCGAGATAGCCGGGCAGCGGCGACACCACGCCCATGTTGGCCGCCACCGGCTCCACGATGACCGCGGCCACGTCATGCTCATCGAGTAGGGCCTCGACGGCGCCGATGTCGTTGTACGGAGCGACCAGCGTGTCGCGCGCGGCACCTGGTGTGACGCCCGCACTGGCAGGCATGCCGATGGCGCCGGAGCCGGGCTCGACGAGGAGCGCATCCGCGTGGCCGTGGTAGCCGCCGGCCATCTTGATGATCGCGTCCCGGCCGGTTGCCGCGCGGGCGAGCCGGATGGCGCTCATGGCGGCCTCGGTGCCGGAGCTCACGAAGCGGAGGCGCTCGACGTGCGGCATGGCCGCCGTGATCAGCTCTCCCAGGTCAACTTCGTGCGGGTTCGGGGCTCCGTAGCTGGTGCCGCGCTGGGCGGCCGCGGTGATGGCGGCGGTGACGGCCGGGTGAGCGTGGCCGAGGATCATCGGCCCCCAGGAGCTGACGTAGTCGATCATCTCGTTGCCATCCACGTCCCACACGTGGGCTCCCGCGCCCCGCTCGATGACCCGCGGGGTGCCGCCCACGGCGCCGAACGCGCGTACCGGCGAGTTCACGCCACCCGGGAAGAGCCGTTCGGCGCGCGCCATGAGCTCCTCCGAGCGCCGCGTGGCGAGGGTTCCCTTCATTTGCCGACACCATTGGTGCTAACTGAGCGGGGATCACCACCGCGCTGCTTCGCATGCTCGAATTTCTCCGTACCACCAACCAGGGTGGTGGATGAAAGGAACTGCATGTGGATGCCGGCCGCCGGTCCGCATAGTGCCAATCGGGTCGGCAAATGAGGGAAACGGCCGTTCATCGGTCTCCGGGGCTCAGCAGGCCCAGGATCTCGCCAAGCGGGCGGTGGATGCCGGTGATGATCGGCGTGTCGCGCACGGTTGAGCGGCGCGACTCGGTGGCGCGCAGGTCTCGGACGAGATCCTGGAAGGCGACGAGGTCATCGGTCTCGTAGGCGACGATGAATTCCTGGTCATCGAGGCCAAACGAATAGGCAAGGAGCTGGCGAATCTGTGGATATTGATGACCAATGCGCATGTGGCCCTTCATCACCTCCTGCCGCTCTTCGGCGGATGCGAGATACCACTCGATCGACTTCGTGAAGGGGTAGACCACCAGGTAGGCGCTGCGCTCCCCTGTGAACAGCGATTGCTCCTGGGTGGTTGGCCGCTTCACGTACTGGCTGGGCCTGGTGAGGCCAATCATGGAAATGGAAGACGTCATCCATTGACCGATCCCGGCGCTGAGCAGGTCGGCGGCCGACTCCTCGATGGCCTCGATGGACTCGGCCATGCGCCACAGCAGCAGATCGCCCTCGGCGCGCAGGCCGATGGTCGAGTACGCGTGCTGCATCAGTCGCATTTCGGCGCGGCCGGCGGCTGCGGAACATGCGTCGATGTCCGCACGACGTTGGTCAGCGGGGCGTCGACGCCAGGCCGGGTCGAGGCGCAGGAGCCAGGCGTGGACGTAGCGCTCGTCGCTCATGCGGCACCACGGCTCATTGGGCGAGCCAGCCGGCCGCATCGGCCGCAAAGTAGGTGACGATGATCCCGGCACCGGCTCTGGCGATGGCGGTCAGCGATTCGAGGGCTGCGCCGCGACGGTCGAGCCAGCCCCGTTCGGCGGCCGCGCAGATGGCCGCGTACTCGCCGCTGACCTGGTAGGCGGCAACGGGGACGTTCATCGCCGCACGCGCGGCGGCGATGAGGTCGAGTGCCGTGCCGGCGGGCTTGACCATGACCATGTCGGCTCCCTCGCTGACATCGGCCAGGATCTCGGCAATCGCCTCGCGGCTGTTCGCGGCATCCATCTGGTACGAGCGTCGGTCGCCGAAGGCGGGAGCCGAGTCCGCAGCCTCGCGGAAGGGCCCGTAGAAGGCGGAGGCATGCTTGGCGGCGTAGGCCAGGATCGGCGCGTCGGGCAATGCGTCCCGGATGGCGGCCACCTGGCCATCCATCATGGCCGACGGGGCGACGACATCGGCCCCGGCTTCGATCATCGAGGCCGCCGTCTGCGCCAGTAGCGGAAGCGTGGCGTCGTTGTCGACGGATGCGTCGCGCAGCACGCCGCAGTGACCGTGCGACGTGTACTCGCACAGGCACACGTCGGCGAGGATCGCCAGCTCGTTGCCGGCCGCGCGTCGCAGCTCGCGGATGGCCTCCTGCATGACTCCGTTTTCAGCCCAGGCGCCCGAGCCCTCGGCGTCCTTAGACTCGGGAAGTCCGAACAGGAGGACGGACCGCACGCCGGTCTGCATGAGCCGCTCGGCCTCGGCCTCAAGCGTGTCCACGCTGAGCCGATACTGGCCGGGCATCGAGCCGATCTCTTCGCGCACGCCTGAGCCGGCGCGCACGAAGATGGGCGCGATCAGCAT
The DNA here is from genome assembly GCA_038255505.1 of Candidatus Limnocylindria bacterium. Taxonomy (GTDB): domain Bacteria; phylum Chloroflexota; class Limnocylindria; order QHBO01; family QHBO01; genus JACDBZ01. The sequence goes on along the minus strand of JBBSLF010000030.1, from coordinate 7,710 downwards.
GGATGGATGCAGGCGCGTTTCGCGCACGAGGTCGCGCAGGGCCGGCGTACGCCGCAGACGTCGACCGCGATGAATCAGCGGCGTCGCGCTCACGGCCTGGCTGGTGATGGTCATCGGTCCTCTCGTTCGAAGTGGGTGGAGATCGCGTCGGCCAGTCCCGACGCGGTGTGCTCAGCGGCCACCGCGCAGATGTCGAAGCCGCGCTGTCGCGCGGTCGCGGCCGTGACCGGGCCGATGCAGAAGGCGGGGATCACGCGTGCCCTGCCGCGATCGACCGGAGAGGCCAGTCGGAGCAGGCCCCGAACCGTCGAGCTGCTGGTGAAACAGATGCCCGCAAGCTCGCCGTGCAGCGCTTCGCGCAGCGGGTCTCGGCTGGATGCCGGGCCCTCGAGTGTGCGGTAGGCCACGACCTCCTCCACGATGGCGCCACGCTCCGCCAGGGCGTCGTGCAGCTCGGGCGTGGCGGCATCCGCGCGGGCCAGGACGACTCGGCAACCCTCCACGTCACCAAGCCCTTGGGCGATGGCCACCGTGAGGTACTCGTCCGGGACGTGGTCGACGCGCACACCTGCCTGGGTCAATGCCTCGGCGGTGGCCGGTCCGACCGCGGCCACCCGGATGCCATCCGGGAGCGGCAGCCCGGTGGCTCGCAGTCGCTCGCCGAGTGCATCGGCCCCATTGGCGCTGGTGATCACGAGCCAGTCGGCGCCGTCCAGGGTGCTGACCATGGCGTCCAGTCCATCCGCGGCCGATGCGCAGTCGATGGCGACCGTGGGAACCGACACCGGATCCAGGCCATGTTGCGCCAGGAGACTACACAGTTCGCCAGCCTGGGCCGCCGGGCGCGTGACGAGGATCCGACCGCTCATGCCGCGGTTCCCGCTTGCGCGATCTGCGCGGCCACGGCTTCGACGACGGCGCTGGGCCGGTCGGCCGGGCCGGACATTTCGCCTCGCACGAGGGTGCCGCTATCCTCGTACGCCGCCCGCAGTCGCAGCGTGTTGTCCGTGACCTGGCCAAGTGCCCCCAGCGGGGCAAGGCAGCCACCGCCGATGCGCCGCAAGAGAGCCCGCTCGGCCTCAACGCCGATGCGCGTGGGCACATGCTCGATCTCCTTCAGCGCCGCGAGCAGCTCCTCGTCGTCCGAGCGTGCCTGGATGGCAAGGGCGCCCTGTGCGGGCGCGGGAAGCATCACGTCCAGCGGCAGGCGCGCTCGCTCGGCAACCGCGATCCCCAGCCGGTCGAGTCCGGCGGCCGCCAACAGGAGCCCGTCGTACTCGCCATCCTCCAGGCGACGCAGGCGTGTCTCCACGTTGCCGCGGATGGGACTTGCAATCAGGTCGGCGCGCGCGGTCGCCAGCTGGGCGGCCCGTCGCGTGGAGCTCGTGCCGATCCGACCGCCGAAGGGCATGTCATCCAGCCCGCCACCTCCGTCCGGCGCGATGAGGCAGTCGCGTGGGTCAGCGCGTTCGAGCACGGCTGCGATCGTCAATCCGGGGACGGGCGCGGTGGGCAGGTCCTTGTACGAGTGCACGACCAGGTCGACTCGTCGCTCGAGCAGCGCGCGTTCCAGCTCGCTGGTGAACTGGCCATCGGTCGCGATCCACCGACCGCGTGGCTGGCGCGCGCTGAGGGCGTCACCACGGGTCGTCAGTGGCACCAGCTCAGTCCGGCCCACAACGGCGTGCAGCGTCTCCACCGCCAGGCTGGCCTGCGCCAGCGCGAGCCGGCTCTTGCGCGTGCCGATGCGCAGCGTGGTGACGACCGTCATGAGTCCAGCCCGAAGAGGCGCCGCACGGTGGCCGCATCAGTGCCGCCGCGCCGCAGCTCGAGCGACGGACCGTGGAGCAGCTCGCCGAGCATCGCCGCCGACGCGGCTTCCACGGCCGCAAGCTGACCCTGGTCCAGTGCGGTGCGATCCTGAAGGCGCGCAAGGTGGCGTTGCCGAACCGCGTTTGCCTCGCCGTGCAGGATGGCGAGAGCGTCGGCGCCGCGCCGGACGTCGAGCCAGGCAACGAAGCCGTCCACCTCCGTGACGAGTTCGGCGCGAAGGCGCCGCTCGGTCTCGGGCGCCAGGACCGGCGTCGCGCCCGAGTGCTCGCTGAGCCCATCGAGCGTCAGCAGGCGATCGCCGAGGAGCGCGGCTGCATCGGCCGTGACCGCGCTGGGCGCGGAGAGGTCAAGCGTCAAGCGGGGACGCCCCGCCGCGAGCAGGGAAGTCGTCAGGATTGGTTCGCGTGTGCGGATGGCGATCGCGATGGCGCCGGCCCGTGCGACCTGTTCGGCGGTCAGCGCCCCGACGCCGAGGTGGTGATCGCTTCCGGCGAGCTGCTCGAGCAAGCGCCCGCCGCGGTCCGCCGAGGCCGAGACGACGGTGATTCGGTGGCCGGCATCGGCCAGGCGAATGGCAACCAGGCGTCCCATCTCGCCGGTCCCGACGACGACGACACGGCTGGCAGGCGGCAGGCGCTGCAGCAGCCAGGCCACGCCCGGATCGGCCAGGGATCGGTCCGTGCCGGGGCGCGCGTGGGTACGGACGCGCCGGCCGAAGCGCAGGGCGCGCCGGAAGAGCTCATTCAGGATGGGTCCGGTGGAGCCGTCGGCCAGTGCCGACTCATACGCGCCGCGCACCTGGCCCAGGAGCTGCTCTTCGGCAACGACCGCGGAGTCGAAGCCGGCAACGACCTCGAACGCTCGTTGCACCGCATCGCGTCCGATGGCGTGCGCGTCGCCAGTGGGCGTGCTCTCGACGGTGAAGAGCTCGACGCGATGGCAGGTATCGAGCAGCACCCGCTCGTCGGCGGTCAGGCTTCCGAATTGGCGTGCCAGTTCAGAGCGGTCTTCGGACGCTTGATGGCGGAACGTCGCGAAGCGCACGCGAATGCGGGACAGGTCGGTCGGAATCTCAGGCAAGGCGCGATCAATCACCGATGCGAACGGATCGAAGTGAGCGGCTCGCGCAGCCTAGACTCGGCAGGCCGAAGACGTCAAACCTAAGTCATAGATTTGCATAGATTACGAGCAGGCTGACCACCTTGAGACAGCCTACTCCCTGCCAGAGTATATACGTATATACTGCCGTGGCTCCCACCACGAGGTCAGTGCAGGATCTGGGACAGGAACTGCTTCGTGCGTTCCTGCTGCGGGGCCTCGAAGATCTGGGACGGCGGACCCACCTCCACGATCTTGCCCTCGTCGAAAAAGACCATGCGGTTGGCGACGGCCCGCGCGAAGCCCATCTCGTGCGTGACGCAGATCATCGTCATGCCGGTCTCGGTGGCCAGCCCCTTCATCACGTCGAGCACCTCGCTGATCATCTCCGGATCAAGCGCCGATGTCGGCTCGTCGAAGAGCATGATCTTCGGGTTCATGGCCAGCGCCCGCGCGATAGCCACGCGCTGCTGCTGCCCGCCGGAGAGCTGCGCCGGGAACTTGTGCGCCTGCTCAGGGATGCCGACGCGTTCCAGGAGCTTCATGCCGGCCGCGTTGGCATCGGATTGCGCATGCTTGCGCACCCGCATCGGCGCAAGGGTGATGTTCTGGAGCGCCGTCAGGTGCGGGAACAGGTTGAACGACTGGAAGACCATGCCGATCTCGCTGCGCACGGCGGCGATATTGCGAATGTCATTCGTCAGCTCGATACCATCGACCAGGATCTGTCCGCGCTGATGCTCCTCGAGCCGGTTGATGGTGCGGATGAACGTCGACTTGCCGGAGCCGGATGCGCCGAAGATGACGACGACCTCGCCGGCTTGCACGGTCAGGTCGATGCCGCGCAGCACGTGCAGCTGGCCGAACCACTTGTGCACGTCACGGGCGACGATCATGTCGGCCGAGTCTGCCTGGGTCGTCGGGCTCGGCCCGGTCGCCTGGTCGGTCATGAATCCACCTTCCGTGTGTTGCTGATCATCAGCGCGTGCCCACGCCCAGCGACCGCTCGAGCCGGTAGCTGGCCTGTGACATGGCATAACAGAGGACGAAGAAGACGGCGCCGATGAAGACGTAGACCTCGATGTGCGCCCCGAGCGATTCCGGCTGCGCAAGGATCGCACGGCCGATGCCGAGCAGTTCCAGCAGCCCGACGATGGTCACGAGCGTGGTGTCCTTGAGCAGGCTGATGAAGAGCCCGACGTTGGCCGGGATGACCGACCGCAGTGCCTGTGGCAAGACGATGTACATGTTCGTCTGCACGCCGTTCAGACCCAGCGCCTGTGATGCCTCGATCTGACCGGACGGAATGGCCTGGAGCCCGCCGCGAACGTTCTCGGCGACGTAGGCGGCCGAGAACAGGGTGATGCCACCCATGGCGCGTGCCACGCGGTCGATCCGCCACTCTCCGGGGAGCAGGAGCGGCAGCATGATGTCGGCCATGAACAGGATCGTCACCAGGGGCACCCCACGGATGACCTCGATGTAGCCGGTGCTCAGGATGCGCACGGCCGGCAGCGTGGAGCGCCGGCCGAGGGCGAGCATCACGCCCAGCGGGAAGGACAGGATGATGCCGACGGTGGCCAGCAGGACGGTCAGCAGCAGGCCGCCCCACAGGTTGGAGCCCACCTCCGGCACCGGCGTGCCGTCGAGCCCGCTCAGGAGTACGAACGTGACAGGAAGTGAGAGCATCCAGGCGATGACGAGCGGTCGTCGCGGAACCTTCCAGGTCCGTCCGACCCAGTACGCGACCCAGATCCCGATCGCGTTGGCGATGAAGCCGATGGTGATCAGCGGGCCGACGGGTGAGATCGCCATCAACCCGGCCAGCATCGCCTGGCCCGCGGAGAGGGCGATCGCCATCGATCGAGTGGTTCGACCGAACACCCCGGCCGTCACGCCGGCCAGGCTGGACAGCAGCGCCAGGCTCAGCCAGATGCGCCATGCCTGGTCGGCCGGGTATTGGCCGACCAGGAACAGGCGGAGATTGCGGGTCACGACATCGAAGCGCGCCTCGGTCACCGCCCACTGGCCCATGCTGATCAGCGCGACGATGAGCAGGCCGCCGATGAGCCCGGTGATCAGCGAGCTGAACAGGCTCGGGAACAGGTTCTTCCGCAACCATGCGACAGGACCGATGGTGGACGTCGGTGGAGGGAGGGTCTCGGTCGTCATCGGTCCATCAGCGTTCGAGGACCTGGATCCGTCGGTTGTAGAGGTTCATGAACAGCGAGGTCACGAGGCTCATGGCCAGGTACGTGCCCATCACCAGCACGATGACCGGCACCGGCTGGCCGGTCTGGTTCGTCATGGTGGTGCCGACCTTGAACAGGTCCGGATAGCCGACCGCGATGGCCAGGCTGGAGTTCTTGGCCAGGTTGAGGTACTGGTTGGTGAGAGGCGGGACGATGACGCGTAGCGCCTGGGGAAACACGATCAATCGCAGGGTCTGGCCTTCGGACAGCCCAAGTGCGCGCGCCGCCTCGAGCTGTCCGCGCCGCACGGCCTGGATGCCGCCGCGCACCACCTCGGCGATGAAGGCGGCCGTGTAGATCACCAGCCCGACCAGGATGGCCGTGAACGAGGTCGACAGCGCCATGCCGCCGCTGAAGTTGAACCGCCCGCGCTCAGGCACGTCCAGCTGGATCGGTGCCTCGCCCACCGCGAACCATCCGACGATGGCGATGCCGAAGAAGGCAAGCAGGCCGATGCGCCCCAATGGCAGGCGGGAGCGTTCGTCTCTGGCGAGCCTGCGGCGCAGGATGAGCAGCCCGATGGCCAGCAGGAGCGCGACCCCGACGATGACGAGCCACGTCGTGAACGTCGGCGAGCGCAAAGGTGACGGCACGAAGAGGCCGCGCTGGTTGAGGAAGATCGATCCCGGGAGCGTGATCGTATCGGCCACCTGGGGCAGCTGGAGCAGGATGGCGAAGTAGATGAAGAAGAGCTGCACCAGCAGCGGCGTGTTGCGCATGACTTCCACGTAGCCGGCAGCCACCCGGCTGACCAGCCAGTTGGACGAAAGGCGAGCCACGCCCACCACCAGCCCCAGCACGGTGGCGAGCACGATGCCGACGACGCTGACGAACAGGGTGTTCAGCAGCCCGACCAAAAAGGCTTGGCCGTAGGTGTCGTTGGAGTCGTATGGGACCGGGCTTTCGCCGATCTCGAAGCCGGCCCGGCGGTCCAGAAAGTTGAAGTCGAAGTCGAGGCCGCGCTGGGCCATGGTGCCGGTCAGGTTGTTGAACAGAAAGGCGACCAGCAGTCCGACGGCCAGCACCACCGCGACCTGCGCGGCGACGCCCAGCACGCGCACGTCGCGCCAGGGCGGCACGCTCGCGTGAGGATGCTCGGGAGGGGGAGCGGCTGTCATGGCTCCCGTTATGCGATGGACCCCGGAGCGAAGTCGGAGTGACTCCGCCCCGGGGTCTCAGGCTCGACTACCGGCGATTACCGGTACGGTGGTGCGTAGAGCAGACCATCATCGGTCCACAGGCTGTTCGGGCCACGCTCGAGCTCGAACGGCGTGCCCGGGCCGAGGTTGCGATCGTAGATCTCGCCGTAGTTGCCCACGGCAGAGATGACGTCCACGACCCAGTCGGCGTCAAGGCCAAGGCCAAGGTCGCCATCCGCGCCCAGGAGTCGGGCGATGGTCGGGTCGTCGCTGCCGACCATCTCGGCCACGTTGGCCTGGGTGATCCCGGACTCCTCGGCCTGGATGGTGGCGAAGACGACCCACTTGATAACGTTGAACCACTCATCGTCGCCCAGCGGGGCCACGGGGCCGAGCGGCTCCTTGGACATGACCTCGTCGAGGATCACGTGCTCATCCGGGTTGCTGAGCGTGGTTCGGGTGGCCAGCAGCTGGGATCGGTCGCTGGTGACCGCATCACAGCTGCCCTCGTCGTAGGCGGAGTACGTCTGCTCGAGCTCGGCGAAGGTCGATGGCTTGAAGTCGATGTCCGCGGCGCCCATGACGTCGGCCAGGTTCAGCTCGGTGGTGGTACCGGTCTGGACGCAGATGGTCGCGCCTTCCAGGTCCTCGAGCGTCTCGATGCCATCCGCTTCGCGGACCATCATGCCCTGACCGTCATAGAAGGTGGTCGGTGCGAACAGGCCCCACGACGTGTCGCGGCTGACCGTCCAGGTCGTGTTGCGGATCAGGACGTCGACCTCGCCGGTCTGGAGGGCCGGGCCTCGCGCATCCGCGTTCGTCGCACGGAACTGGACGGCATCCGGGTCGCCCAGGACGGCGGCGGCCACGGCGCGGCAGAAGTCGGCGTCGAAGCCGGTGTTTTCGCCTGATGCGGAATCAAGGAAGCTGAATCCGGGAAGGGCGCCGTTCACGCCGCAGATGAGCTCACCGCGCTCCTGTACGGCGGCCAGGCGACCACCGGTCGGAGCCGGTGCGGCACCTTCGGACTCGTCAGGCGCGACGGAGGCATCCGGTGCCTCGGACTCGTCAATCATTTCTGATGCGGCAGGAAGGGACGCGCCCGGGTCGGCGGAATCGCCGGGCGACGCGGTCGTGGTCTCACCGCAGGCCGTCACGACAAGCGCGAGCACCATGAGCATGATGATGGGAAACCGGGATCGAGACATTACAGACAGACCTCGAGCGGTCCGTGTGACCCGGTCCGTGTGATCCCGGGAGGCCACCGCTCGAGCTGGTCGCCGCACCATCATGCCCTGTCATGGCAAGCCCGGTCCACTGTTTCGGTGAATTGCCGGTGGAATGGTGGTGGAGATGAGGGGACTCGAACCCCTGACCCCCGCGATGCG
>JBBSLF010000029.1:0-17108 GCA_038255505.1 Candidatus Limnocylindria bacterium | reverse complement strand
CCAGAAAGCACACCGCACGACGCCGACAAGCCACACGTCGCGACACGCTACGTGTCACAAGCCTCGCTCATCCTGCGGGCATGAACATTCTTCTCGACTGCGCCTGGTGCGGCGATGAGGTCGTCTTCAGTGTCGATGAGACCGATGACGAGCTCGTGTGCAGCGCCTGCAACACCCGGATGGCCTTCGCGCCGGATCCGGCCACCACCTTCTCTCTGCTGTACGAGTCGGCCCAGGCCGCAGCGGCCTAGCTCTCGCTGATCTCGATCGTCTCGATCTTGTCGCCCGGCTCGCGGTCGCGCGGGTCGCGCTCGCGAATCGAGCGCAGGACGTCCATGCCATCGGTCACCTTGCCGAAGACGCTGTGCTTGTTGTCGAGGTGCGGGGTCGGGCCGAAGGTGAGGAAGAACTGGCTGCCGTTGGTGCCGGGGCCGGCGTTGGCCATCGACAGGATGCCGGCACCGTCATGGCGCAGAGAGGGATGGAATTCGTCACCGAATTGGTAGCCCGGTCCGCCGGTGCCGGTGCCGGTCGGGTCGCCGCCCTGGGCCATGAAGCCGGAGATCACTCGGTGGAAGGTCGTGCCGTCGTAAAAGCCGGCTCGCGCCAGGTTGACGAAGTTCTCGACGGTGAGCGGCACCTTGTCGGCGTACAGCTCAACCGTGATGTCGCCGCGTTCGGTCTTGAATCGGGCGCTGTAGCCCTTCGAGGTATCGAGCGCGCCTGAAGGCGGCGTGTGCTGGTCTGCCATCGGTTCTCCTTGGGGTGGATGCCTGACCGATGCTACCGGAAGGAGCCTGCGCTGGTAGCCTCACCCGCATGACACGCACACTCTTCAGCGGTGCTCGCGTCCTCGACGGCACCGGTTCACCATCTTCGGAGGCCGATCTGGTCGTCGAGGATGGGCGCATCGTCGAGATCGGGCCCGGGCTTGACGGTGACGAGTGCGTTGACCTCTCCGGGACGACGATCCTGCCGGGCCTGTTCGACTGCCATACGCACGTGGTCGTCAGCACCGTCGACCAGATGCGCAATCTTCAGACGCCGTTCAGCTACCGGTTCTACCAGGCCGCCGAGAACCTGGCGGCAACGCTCAGGATTGGCATCACCACGGTGCGTGACGCGGGCGGGGCGGATCTGGGGATCAAGCAGGCCGTCGCCGATGGGCTGATCCCGGGACCGCGGATGCAGATCAGCTTGAGCATGATCGGGCAGACCGGCGGCCACGGTGATCCGTGGATGGCATCGGGCGCGGATCTGCGCTGGCTGCCTCGCCATCCCGGAGTGCCCGACACGCTGGTCGACGGTGTCGATGAGATGAGGCGCGTCGTCCGAACTCTCGTCCGAATGGGCGCCGATGTCATCAAGGTGGCGACCTCCGGAGGCGTCCTCTCGCCGCGCGACAAGCCGACGCACGCGCACTTCCGGCTCGAGGAGCTCCAGGTGCTGGTCGAGGAGGCCACAGCCGCCGGAATCTTCGTCATGGCGCATGCGCAGGCGACGGCGGGCATCAAGAACGCGATTCGCGCCGGGATTCGATCGATCGAGCACGGCATCTACCTCGACGACGAGGCGATCGAGATGATGCTGGCGCGCGGGACGTGGCTCGTGCCGACGTTGATGGCGCCGCGCGGCGTCATCGATGCCGCGGAGGCGGGCGCCGCCATCCCGGAGGCATCGGTCGCCAAGGCGCGCGAGGTGGTGGAGATCCACCGTGCTTCCTTCGCGAAGGCTGTCGAGGCTGGCGTGAGCATCGCCATGGGCACCGATTCGGGCGTCACGCCGCACGGCCTCAATCTGCGCGAGCTGGCGCTCATGGTCGAAGGTGGCATGACCCCGATGCAGGCGATCGAGGCGACCACGCGTTCCGCGGCCGAGCTCATGGGGCTCGGTGACGAACTGGGGACGCTGGAAGCCGGCAAGCGCGCGGATCTCGTGGTGGTCGACGGCGATCCGCTGGAGCTCGCGACGCTCGCCGAGCGCATCACGGCCGTGTACCAGGACGGATTCCTCGTTCGCTGATCCCCTGGGACGGTCGCCGCGTCCGCGACCCTGCCAACTACCCGATTAGCGGGTGAGATACCGGCCCGGCCGCCTCGACTCTGCCACATCGGGCGGATTTACTCGCTGGTCGGGTAAACCGGCGAAGTCGCGGGCTACGAGCCGGAAATCTACTCGCCGCGCGGGTACATGGCGGAGTCGGGCTGTTCGGGAACCGCGGCAGGCTAGTCGAGGTCCGCGGCGTCGAGCGCCGCGCGCGCTGCGTTGCGACCGGCGTTCCAGGCCTGCCATGCATTCAGGCCCGGCGCGAAAAGCAGTTCTTCTCGTCGGAACGCGAGCAGATCGCGAAGGACGCTCGCCTCGTAATCGTCGAGCAGGGGCAGCGCACGGACGAGATCGGGGATGGCGTCGTCACCGAGTGATGCTGCGTAGTACGCATCGAGCCCCGCGTTGCCGTCCTCGCGGATGATTCCGGGATCCGTGAAGCGGGCGACATTCTGTTCGGTGATGAAGCGCACGGGTCCGAAGACGTTCAGCCCCAGCCCGATCACGAGGGCGGTAACGACGAGGACGTGCCCGATCCACCGCACTCGATCGGTCACGAGGGTGATGCCGAGCGCCAGCAAGCCTGCTCCGAGGAGAACGATGGTGGCGATGACATACAGCCGGAGCTCGGTCCAGCCGTATGCCTCCTGGTAGAGGCGCAGGCGCAGACCGGCAGAGACGAGCACGACGCCGGTGAGCAGCACCAAGCCGATGGCCATACCGATAAGGAGTTTCGACCGCTGCCGGGCCACCTGCTCAAGGACCACGACGAGGCCCCCCGCCAGCACAGCGACGGCCACGAGCTCGAAGAATCCGCGGCGCGCGTAGTCGCTGTACGTCATGCCGATGGCCCGCATGGTGTCAAGCCCGCCGAACAGGTAGGCAGCCTGCAGCAGGACAAACCCGAGGAAGACCGCGTTCACTGCGACAAGGACGGTCACGGCCTCCGTGTGTCCCAGCCGCCATCGGACCGATGGGCGGTCGGCGGCGTCGGCCGGAGGCTTGGACGCAGCCAGTGCGAGCGCCCCGGCGGCCAGCCAGCCGACGATCCCCGCGAGGATCATGCGACCGGGAACGTCGCCGGGATCGAGGTCCACGCGCCACAGGTCCTCGATGATGCTCGCGAAGACCGCATCCGCAGCAGCAAAGAGCGCGACGAAGACGAGCACGACCGGGATTGCGATGAACATGCCGCGAACGAACGGAAGCGCAGGGCGGGCACGATTCAACGCGGTGGACGCGGAGGGGAGCGAGGATTGAGCGGCCGACACGGCATGGGCGCCGCCAGCCAGCGTCCAGCCGGCGGCTCCGAACCCAAGGTTGACAACGTCGCCGAACGGTCGCGCCAGCACGCGGCGTCCACCGAAGCTTGCGAGCGCCGCTGCCGTCAGTCCCACCGCCGTCAGCAGGTCGAGCGTCACGATGGTCGTGTCTGCGCGAATGGCGGTGAAGGCCGCGAAGGCGATTGCGGCCGGTGCCAGCCACAGGTCGCGGCGCACGGGGACCGGAGCCGGCCGGCGCAGCGCCCAGCCGGCCCCCAGGAAAGCGGCAATGAAGATCGGGAAGTTGATCCCGAGGCCGACGTCGAAGAAGAGGAACTGGCCGCTGAGGCCAATCGCCGCGGCCGTCGCCACGACGCGGGCCGCGCCGTGGATCGCAGGTCGGGCCGGCGCGAAGGCAGTGCCCGCCGCACCGGCCGTGACCTCATGCTCCATCAATGCTCGATGTCGATGACGACGCGCGGCGGTCCGTCGAGGATGATCAGGCGCGCGCACGACTCGGCCGTCAGGCCCAGGTACCAGGTGCTCTGTCGCTCGAAGTCTCCACCCTCGATGAGGGCATCGAGGCTGTCGAAGCCCGGATCGAAGCTGGTCGGACCGTTGTAGCTGGAGGTGCCTTCATCGGTCTGCTTTGAGCCCCCGCGCATGGTGAGGCTCAGGAAGCTATCGCCGTTGACCTCGATCGGCAGACCGGATGCGTCCCCCGTGAAGGGCGGCGTAGCCCGATCCAGCGTCAGGTCAGGCGTGCCCTGCTCGAACTCGAACACGACGCGATCGTAGCCGTCATGGGCCCCGACGCGAACGTCCACGATATTCGCGACACCAACGGAGCCGCCGTTGTTGACCGGCATGTCGCAGGTGAAGGCGCCGAGATCGTCGGACGGGACGGCGTCGACGCTCGGGGTCGGCGTTTGCGTCGCGGCGGGGACCGAGGCGAGCGAAGCCGCCGGTGTCGCAGTTGCGCTTGCCGGGTCCGAGCCGGAGCCGGCGCCCTGTCCGGCACAGGCCACGAGGAGCGGAACGACGATGAGTGCGAGGATTGAGGCGCGAAGCATGGTGCTGGACTCCTTTAGGGTCGAAGTGGTGTTGTCGTTGCCCAATGACGCTGCAGCGGCCCGATGCGTTACCGATGCCTGGCCTAGACTCGGAGGTCATGAACGCTGAACGAACCCTGTCGCCCGGCTTGAAGGGCGTCCTCGCTGGGGAGACGGCCCTGGCGATGATCGATGGCGAGGCCGGCCGGCTCGCGTATCGTGGCTATCCGATCGGCGAGCTGGTCGAGCGCGGCACGTACGCACAGGTTGCCGAGCTCCTGTGGACTGACGGATGGTCGACCGATGCGACGCTGGCCTGCGCGTCGCTTCCCGCGTCGGTGGTCGAGATTCTTCGTCGCCTGCCGCCGTCGACGAACGCCATGGACGCGCTGCGCAGCGCAATCTCCGCGTGGGGGGCGACCGAGGGCATTGCCTGGCCGCCGACCGTGGAACAGGCACGTGCCCTGACGGCGGTTGCGCCGTCCGCCCTGGCGGCCTTCGCAAGGCTTCGTGACGGACAGGAGCCCATCGATCCGGACCCAGCACTCGGGATGGCCGAAGGATTCCTGTACCAGTTGCGCGGCGAACGCCCGAATACGGCCGAAGCCCGGGCGCTGGACGCCTACTTCATCGTGGGGGCCGAGCATGGGTTTAACGCATCCACGTTCGCCGCGCGCGTGATCACGAGCACGCGTTCCGATATGGCGTCCGCGGTGGTGGGTGCCATCGGCGCGCTCAAGGGACCGCTGCACGGTGGCGCACCCTCGGAGGTCGTCGATCAGCTCCACGCGATCGCATCAGTCGATGAGGCTGAGGGCTGGATTCGCGACACCTTGGCCCGTGGCGAACGTCTGATGGGCTTTGGCCATCGCGTCTACCGGGCCTACGATCCACGCGCTGCGGCGTTGCGTTCGGTGGCGCAGGGTCTGGTCGGGGTCGCCGGCTGGCTCGACAAGGCGGTCGCCGTCGAGGAGATTGCGCTCCGCGTCCTTGCCGAGCGCAAGCCCGACTATCCCATCAAGACCAATGTCGAGTTCTACGCCGCGGCGGTGCTCCAGGGCGTGGGCCTGCCGCCGAACCTGTTCCCGGCGACGTTCGCCCTGGCCCGGCACACCGGCTGGACGGCGCACTGCCTCGAGCAGGCCGAGGCCAACGTGCTGATTCGACCCGACGTGCGTTACGTCGGCCCCTCTGAGCGTCCGCTGCCGGCATGAGCCAGCGGTACCGATTCTGCACATGTGCGCCGCATGAATGAACGGCGAAACGCCACCGACAGGGTTGACGCTGCCGAGGGGGTCGACGCTGGTGCGCTCGGCATGGACGAGCCTCCCGAGTCCGCGCCGCCCGGTGCGACCGTGGAGGACGCCCTGCATCTCGTGCCCGGCGCGACTTTCGGCGATCACGTGGCCGATGAGGCGAAGCCCTGGTTCACCTCACTGGCGGCCGAAAGTGATCAGGCCGGAGTCGCGAATGACGCCCCCGATGCTCAGGAGCCCCAATTTCCGACCTCTGACGAAGATCCACGCTGACGGCACAATGAGCGGGTGATTCATCCGAATCGGCGGCGGCCCTCGACCGCGGCCGTCGTCGTCGCGCTCCTCATCGTCTACGTCGTGTGGGGCTCCACATACTTCGCCATCGCGGTCATGATCGAGACGCTGCCGCCCCTGCTGGCGGCGGGAGTTCGATACGGAACGGCCGGTGTGCTCATGCTCGGTGCACTGGCCGCGCACGCCCGCTTTCGGCGCTCGAGTGAGCCGCTCGAGCGACCCAGCCTGCGACATTGGCGATCGGCCTTCATCATCGGCTCGTTGCTGCTGCTGGGCGGCAACGGTGGGGTGGTCCTGGCCGAACTGTTCATACCCTCCGGCGTTGCGGCCGTGCTCGTCGCGACCGTCCCTATCTGGCTGGCTGTGTTCGACTCGGCGCTCACGCGTCGCCGGCCGAGCGGCCTCGTCATCGGTGGACTCGTGGCGGGCATCATCGGCGTCGCCGTTCTGCTGGTCCCGGTGGACGGACTCGACCAGATCAACCCGATCGGCATCGGCCTCGTGGTGATGGCGACCGTCTCGTGGGCGGCAGGCTCGCTCTATGCACGCCGCGCCGCCCTGCCGCGCTCCGGCCTGATGGGCACGGGGATGGAGATGCTTGCGGGCGGGATCGTGCTCATCGCTGCCGGCAGCCTGATTGGCGAGATCGGTCGCACGGATATCGAGAGCTTCTCCGTCCGTTCGCTGGTGGCCGTGGCCTACTTGATCGTCTTCGGGTCGCTGGTCGCATTCACCGCCTACACGTGGCTGCTGTCCAATGTGGCGGTGTCGACGGTCGGAACCTACGCCTACGTCAACCCGATTGTCGCCGTCGCGCTTGGCGCCGTCTTCCTGGCTGAGCCGATCAATCCGCGCACGGTGATCGCGACCGCGATCATCATCGGCGCCGTGGTGGCCATGGTCTCCGGCCGTCCTCGCGTGGCGGAGGAATCAGGTCCCGCACCCGAGGCCGCCACGCTCGAGCCCGAGCCACGTGGCACCGATCATGCGACCTTGAGTCGTCATGAAGAAGTATCAGACCATTGATGCCGGCACGCTCCACGAGCGCATGGCCGGCCACGACCGCCCGATTCTCGTCAACGCGCTTGCTCGCGAAGCGTTCGACGAAACACGCATTCCCGGTTCCATTTCGATCCCCGCACATGCCGCGGTTCGTATCGCGCCCGAAGTGCTCGCCAAGGATCAGCCAATCGTCGTGTACTCCTCGTCCCGCAGCTGCACCGCCAGCCCCACGCTTGCCCAGAAACTGGTCGACCTTGGGTTTACCGAGGTGCTCGACTTCGAGGGCGGCGTCGAGGAATGGGAGCGCGCCGGCTATCCGATGCAGCGCTCCCGCGCCGCAGTCGCCGCCTGACCAAATTCCGAACGCTTAGCACGCGCCAGTCGTCACCTGCGATGCGCAGGAAGGCGGCTGGCGTTGCTCTGTGCTGAGATCCGGGGCGGTATGACTCAGTCTGCCAGGTCGGCGGCCGAGGACTCAAAGATCCGTTCCAGCACGTAGCGTCCGTCGCCTTCAGGATCGGTCAAATTGGTCTGCGCCTGGTCGAGCGTGACGTACGGGTGCATGCGAGCCTGGACCAGGTCCGTGTCGCGGAACGCGAGTTCGAATACGACGCCCTCCTGCGTGTCCTGGCTCCAGCCCTGCCCGAACAGGAAGTTCCCACTGCTCATCACGGTCAGGCGCGCCCTGCCCTCGTCGTCGACGTCGAGGTCCATCGGGCCTGCGTAGTGGGTGCCCTGGCCGAGCACGTGGTCGCAGCCGGCGTCGAAGTACATTTCCTGCTGCTGGCGTTGGCTCGGGCGCCAGTCGTAGTGGTACTCCTCGCCGCCCCACCACTGCGGGACGCAGATGACGATGTCGGCGACCTCTCGGGCGCGGCGGACCGACTCGAAGACGTGATCTTCCTGCAGCCACGCTACCCCGGGCTGATTCGGGCCCGCCTTGATCGGTCCCGGGATCTCGTTGTGCCCGACGAAGCCGAAGGTCAAGCCGTTCACCTCGAAGGTCGCCGGCTCAAGCGCCTCGTCCAGGTTCCGACCCGCGCCCGCGTAGGGCAGGCCGTTGGCCTCGAAGTGGTCGAGCGACTCCAGAAAGCCCTCGACTCCCTGGTCGAAGGGGTGGTTCGCGGCAAAGATGACGACATCGGCGCCGTAGGTGTCACGCAGCAGCGGGATGGTGGCAGGATCGAGGCTGAAGATCGTGCCGTTGTTGACCGTCCAGTCATCGACGAAGGGGCATTCGATCTCGGCGATGGTGACGTCGCCGCCGCGCAGGAGCGCAGCCATGGCGCCCTCGTTGCCGGTGGGCACGACGTTGACAGTATTGACGCCGCCCTCCGGGTTGAAGCCGTTGTAGACGGCCGTCCCTCCACCGAACACCCAGTCCCATCCACGCCCGAGCGTGATGGCCGCGTATGCGGGTCCGCGGTCGTGGCACATATTGCCGGGGCTGATCATGGTTCGGACTCGCTCGGCGTCGTATGGCTCCCATCCGAGCTCCGGCCCGACGGTGACGGTGTAGGGGTAAGGCGAGGATCGGGCATCGGAACTGCCGAAGAGATCGGACCCATCGACGGGGAGAACCTTGATCTCCGGCGTGACAAGATTCCACGGCAGGAAGGCCAGATCCTGTGGGTTCGCCTTGAGGTGCGGGATAATCTCGCCGGCGTTGAGGCACTGCGGCACGGGGTTCACGGCGGTGAGGAGCTCGCAGTTCTGAATGAAGGTATCCGCAGCGATGGCCGTGTCCACTTCATCTGCAGTGGTGTCGCTCTTGAGGTTCGTATAGCCCGTCACGACCGCCAGCGGCACCTCGACGTTCGGCGTCGGCGTGGGCGAAGGGCTCGCGGTCGGCGCCGCGGTGACGCTCGCAGACGGCGTGCCGACGGGCGTCTCGCCCGCGGAGGGGAACTCGCCCGCGGAGGGTAACTCGGCCGGCGACTCGACCAGCGTACAGGCTGACAGGACCGACAATGAAAGGGCGGCAATGGCCATCCTGGCAGGCAGGCGAAGCAGCGGCATCAGCGCATGTTTCCGTTCTGGCCGATGGCCATGGTTCCCGGCTGCGGCCAGTAGGTCAGGCCGTGCGGATTCGCGCCGGTCGCGATCGTGGCGATCACTTCGCCGCTGTCGGTGTCGATCACAGAGACGCTGCCGTGGAATCGGTTTGACGCCCACAGCTGGCTGCCATCGGGGTTGAGGACCATTTCGTCGGGGGAGCCGCCAACGGCCCAGGCCTCGAGGACCTTGTTTGTGACCACGTCGATCACGCTGATCGTACCGGCGGCTCGGTTGGCAACGTACATCACGGTCAGATCGCGGCTGAAGTCAATCCCGTGGGCGCCCTCGCCGGTGGGGATGAAGCCCGTCAGCTCCCATGTCTCGGCGTCGACGGTCTGGATGCCGCCGAGCCCTTCGTTCGTGACGTAAAAAGTTCTGCCGTCCGGTGACAGACGCACGTCTCGCGGAAGGCTGCCGATCTCGGTCGCACCGGCGAGGGTCATTTCCTCGGTGTCGATGAATGCCAGATAGCCGCTGTACTCGGCGCTGATCGCGAGGTACCGACCATCCGCAGTGAGGTCCGCGTCATCGGCGCCGGGCCAGGGTACCTGCACGAACCCGAGGAGCTCCCAGGTCTCGGCATCGTAGAAATGGACCCCGTTGTCGCCGACGTCCTCTTGGGCGATGTAGTTCGTGACCACCATCACCTTGGAGCCGTCGAGGGTGTAGTACAGCGCGTATGGGAAGATCGGCAGGTCGACCTCCTCGATCGGCTGCGAGGTCATCGGGTCGACCTTGGTCAGGAAACCGCCGTTCATGTTCGAGACCCAGAGGTACTCGAGAGCCCAGTCGGGATTGATGTGCTCGGGCATGTCGCCGACCCCGAAGCGACCGATGACCTCGAACGTCTCCGGATCGATGACTGCGATGTCATCGGATTCCTCATTCGGAACGTACACCCGCTCAGGAACGTCCGCGACGCGAGGATCGAGCTCACCGCTCAACGTTGCGGCGTACACGCCGCCCTCGGCCGACGGGCTCGCGGTCGGGGCCGCACTGGCCGGCGTGCCGGTCGGGGCCGCACTGGCCGGCGCGCTCTGGCTTGCTTCGACCGTCGGCGTGGCCGTGTGGGATGGCGATGAGACGGACGGCACGACCGACTGCGGTGGGGTCGCCGTACAGGCCATCAGCACAGCGGTGACCAACAGCGCGGCCGTGGTTCTGATGAACATCGAGTTGAGACGGTTCAGCGCATATTGCCGTTGTGACCGAGGCTGATCGTGCCCGGCTGTGGCCAGTAGGTCAGCCCATGGGGGTTCCCGCCGGTCTCGATCGTGGCGAGGACGTCGCCGTTGTCCGGATTGATGACCACGACCGTGCCGTGGAAGCGGTTCGAGACCCACAACTGGCTGCCGTCCGGCGAGACCGTGGCCATGTCGGGCGACCCGCCGATCTCCCACACGTCGACGACCTCGCGCGAGGCCGTGTCGATCACCGTGAGCGTGCCCTCCATGCGGTTGGTCACGAACAGGCGAGAGGTATCACGGCTGAACGCGAACGCATGGGCCCCCTGGCCGGTCGGAATGAACCCGACGTGCTCGAGGGTGTCGCCATCCACCAGGTCCACGCCATGAGTCCCTTGGTTGGCCACGTAAAAGATGTCGCCTCCGGGGGCGAGCCGCACATCGAGCGGCGAGCCGCCCACGTCGACGGTGCCGACGATCTCCATGGTGGTGGTATCGATCTTCACGACATGTCCGGCGCTCTCGGTGCTGACCATCAGGTAGCTGCCATCCGGTGAGAAGTCGAGGTGATTGACGCCGGGGTAGGGGACCTGAAGGAACTTCAGCGGCTCCCAGGTCTCCCGGTCATAGAAGTGCAGCCCGTTGTCGGCCACCATGTCGATACCGAGGTAGTCCGCCACCACGATCGCCTTCGAGCCGTCGGGCGTGAAGAACAGGTTGTAGGGGAACGGCACCTGCATCGTCTCCACCGGCGCCTGGGTCAGCGGATCGATGACGGTCAAGGTCGCATCGTTCATGTTGTTCACGTAGAGCGTGCCCAGGTCCCAGTCCGGGGAGACGTGCTCGGGCGCGGAGCCGACCGCGAAGCGGCCGATGACCTCGAAGGTCTCCGGGTCGATGACCGCGATGTCGTTCGACGTCTCGTTCGGGACGTAGACGCGATGCGGCAGATCGGCGATCGACGGGTCGACCACGCCGCCCGCGGAGCCGGAGTACACGCCGCCGATCGGTTCCGGAGTTGCCGTGGGCTCAGCGGTAGGCGATGGCGCGGGAGACTCTGTGGCGGACGCAGTCGCGGTCGCAGCTGCAGAGGAATCAGGGGTCGCGCTGTCCGGGCTGGCACTGTCCGGGCTGTTCGTCGCGCTCACGCTGGTCGCCGACGGCTCAGCCGCGGTGCCGACGCATGCTGATAGTACGAGGCTCGCAGAGAGCATTGCAGCGAGGATTGCAGAGACGGATCGCCGATTCATTCGGGCGAGTATAGACAAGGTTCGGGGACCCCCAAGGTGCTATCAAGAACACGCGCACGCGAGTGCGGGTGTTCGCGTTGGAACACACGCATGGTACATGCCGCGGGGATTCGTGGCTCCTCACGGCCTAGACTCGGGGAATGTCGGCGACGAGGATTCTTCCGTACGCTGCCCTGCTGCTGGTGGCACAGGTCGCACTCGACACGGCCCCGACCATCGTGGCAGAGCGCGAAGGCGGCATGGGACTTGGATCTGCGCTGATCATCGGGAGCGTGGCCCAGGTGGCGGTGCTGGCGCTCGGTGCAACGGCGGCAGCCCACGTCGTCGACCGGCGCTCTGGTGGGGCGGCACTCATTGCCGGCGCGGTGCTCCTGTACGCTGGACTGATGGCGGTCGGTACGGCGCCGATGGGGGCCCTCACCTGGCTCACGGCGGCGTTCGCCGTTGCCGGTCTGGGGTACGGCGCCATCTTGACCGTGGCCTTCGCAACCGCCGCCGCCGTGGCGCCGCGGTCGCGGGGCGTGGCGATCGGGCTGCTGCTGGCGGCCGTGCTCGTCGCGCGGTTGGTGGCGGGCACCGTCTGGGCATTCGGGCCGATCGTGTTGGTTGTCGTGGGCGGGGCAGTCGTCGTCCTATCGGTGCTTTCCGTCCGTTCCGGCTCCGCTGTGGTGGTGGAGCAAGGCAGCCACGGTGCGCTCCCAGCTGGACGGGCGATCTCGGCGGGCGTGCTGCTTGGCCTCGGCACACTGCTCGCCGTCGCCGGTGCCGATTCGAGCCGTCTCGTGGCCGCCCTTCTGGCCGGGTTTCTCGGCGTCGGGGGCTTCGAGACGCTGGATACCGCGCGCACGGTCATGCTGGGCCTCGGCCTGCCACTCCTCGTCATCGGCATGACCGTGCTGATCGGACGAACGGGTGTCGACCGCGGCGCTCGGTGGTCCACGCCGGCGCTTGCGCTTGCCACCATCGCCGCGCTGGGCACCTCATCGGCCATGAGCCTCGTGTCGCTCTACGGCCGGTCCCCGGACGGGGCCGTGGCGGCATCCGTGGCCGCGGTCTGGGGCGGGGCACTCGGGCTTGCCGCGGCAGCCTGGTCATCGGCTCGTGGGGTCGACCGGCGCGCGCCGGGCATGGTGGGAGGCGGCGTCATTTTCAGCGTGAGCGTCGTCGCGCTCGTCGTGCTCGCCGGTGGCCGTCCTGCAGACGGGGACATCATTCCGGTCGCGCTCATTGGAGGTTCCGCGATCGGCCTCGGGCTTGTCGCTGTCGTCCTGCGACTCGTCCTCGCGGAGGTGCCGAGTCAACAGCGAGGTCTGGCGGCGGCAGCCGGGGTCGTGGCAGTGTCAGTCGGCTCCGTCATCGGGTCCACGCTTGGGGTCGGCCAGGGCGTCCGGCTGGTATCCGGCGACGCATCCGGGTTCGCGCCCGGGGCAGCACTGGTGGTCATTGCGGCCGCCGCGTCGGTGGTTCTCATTGCCGTTGTGGTGCGGTGGGATGGCCTTCCTCAGTAGTCCCTGACCGGTGCGGGCCGACCGGCGAGGCGGACCATCCACAGCAACAGGCCGACGAGGATCACTTCCACGGCCAGCGCAATGATGTTGAGGGGCCCGATCCCTTCGGCCTGCGCCATCGCGTGAGCAGACGGATGAGGGTCGGCGGATGGCGCCACAACGAGCGGCAGGGCCAGGGCGAGGACGATGGCAGTGTTCAGCGCCGCGCCCGCCACGTACACCGTTCGCTCCAAGGCGGCCCGGCGCGCTCCGGCACCGCGCCATGGCGCCAGGACGAGCAGCATGGCGAGAAGCACCTGGGCCGCAGCCGCTGCGATGAGGAGGACGCCCGCTACCGACCCCTGATGGGTGTTGTTTTCGCCGGCAGCCCAATGCAGCAGCGACGCGCCCGCCGCCAAGCCCGCCGCGAGCCATGCTATGGACGTGATGGACGTGATGGACGTGATGGCGGATGACACGCGGGCATCGTAATCGAGCACGCCTCGACGAGACCGGGAGCAACGTCGGCGTCAGCGCTCGATCGGAAGGCTGAACCAGATCCGGGTTCGGCCGTCGGAGGACTCCGCGCCGACGCGCCCGCCATGTGCCTGCACGACCTGGCGCACGATCGCGAGGCCGATGCCCGCGCCTCCGCTGCCGCGCGAGCGTGATGGATCGACACGGTGCAGGCGCTCCCAGATGAGCGGCAACTCGTCGGGCGGAATGGCGGTACCGGTGTTCTCGACGGTGCATGTCACCGCGCCGTTCTCCGCGTGGAGGCGGACGATGATCGAGCCGCCGTCGTCGGTGAAGCGTCCGGCGTTGTGAACGAGGTTTGAAACGACCTGGCCGATACCGTCCGGCTCCCCACTCACGATCGTCAGGTTGTGATCGGTCTCCAATCGCAGCCCGATTGATCGGCGTGCCAGTTCCGGTGACGCGAGCTCCGTCGCGCGGGCCACGACCGCTGTGAGGTCGATATCGGTGCGCCGTTCGACCCGCGCTTCGTGATCGCCGCGGGCGAGCTGATCGAGACCTTCGACCAGGCGCGTGAGGCGTTCGATCTCCTCGTGCACGTTGCGGAGCATCTCCGGAGTCGGCTCGATGACGCCGTCGCTGAGCGCCTCCGTGTAGCCGCGCAGGCTGGTCAGCGGAGTGCGCAGCTCGTGCGCCATGTCCTCGACCAGCGACCGACGTAGCGCCTCGGCCCCTTCCAGGGACGAGGCCATGCGATTGAACGAGGTGGCCAGTGAGCGCAGCTCCGGGTCGGGCGGTTCCGGCACGCGCGTCCCGAGTTCGCCCGCCGCGATGGCACGGGTGGCTTGCGTAAGGCGGTCGAGCGGACGGAGGACGCGGCGCAGGAACCACCAGCCGGTGAGGGAGCCAAGGAGCACCGCCACGACAGCGCCGATGAGGAGCACGCGCCCGACGTACTCGTCGAACATGAGTTCCGCCTCGGTCGGCGAGAAGTTTCCCTCCATGAGCAGGTCCATGAGCTGCTCGGCGCTGAAGCGCTCGACGGCCACGATGATGACGCCGGCCACCACCATGGCAGTGAGCACGAAGAGGCCAATGAGCCTCAGCCGCAGCGAGGGCATTGTTCAGTCCGACCCGGGAGCGTGACGTTCGACAGTGCCGACGAACTTGTAGCCGGCCGACCGGACAGTGGCGATGTAACGCGGCGTGGTCGCATCGTCGCCGAGCTTGCGTCGCAGCCGTCCGAGGTGCACGTCGATGGTGCGGTCGATGATGCCGGGGTCGTCGGCACCGTGGATCGCGTCGATCAGCTCATCGCGGCTGAAGACGCGCCCCGGACGTAGCATGAGCGCACGAAGGATGCGGAACTCGAATGCGGTGGCGTCAACGACGCGGTCAGCCATCCGGATCTCGATGGCACCGGGATCAAGCGCCAGCGCGCCGGAAATCAGTACAGGTTCATCTTCCGCCGTCGGCCGGTGACGGCGGAGGTGGGCACGGACGCGCGCCATGAGCTCGCGCGGGCTGAACGGCTTGACGACGTAGTCATCGGCGCCAGTGTCCAGGCCGATGATCTTGTCGGCGTCGCCGCTGCGGGCGGTCAACAGCAGGATTGGCACGGCGGACGAGGTGCGCAACCGTCGGCAGACCTCGATGCCGTCGAGGCCGGGCAGCATCACGTCGAGCAGCACGAGGTCCGGCTGCGCGCGGGCGGCAACCTCGAGCGCGGCCGGACCATCGCCGGCCGTCACCACGCGATGTCCCTCCCGCTCCACGTAGAGTCGGAGGAGATCGCGAATCTTCGGGTCATCGTCGACGATCAGGATGGTGGCCATGCCCGGGGAGTGTATGTCCGGACCGTGACGCCCCGATGACGCGGATGAGATGGCCGCCGATGGCGCTACGATGTCCTCATGGAAGACCGAGACCCTGTGCGTACAAACCCTCACCTCTACCGCGTGGTGATGGAGAACGAACGAACCCGTGTCCTCGAGTACCGTGATCGGCCCGGAGACCGGACGAGTCCGCATCGACATCCCGATAGCGTGATGTACACGTTGAACGCGTTCCGGCGGCGGCTCACTGTGGGCGACCAGCACAACGACGTGAGCATCGAGGCTGGATCGACCATGTGGCTGCGAGCCCAGGAGCACTCGGGCGAGAATATCGGTGATACGGAGTCGCACGTCATCTTCGTCGAGCTCAAGGAGCCGGCAGGCGGACCGGCGGGCGAACCGGACGGGGATGGCGTGACTGAAGCGCTCGGGCCTGAGGGCTTCTGACCCGGTGGCAGCCGAGTTGAGCCCGGAGATCGCGCGGCGGGCGCCGAAGGTGCTGCTGCACGACCACCTTGACGGCGGCCTGCGCGCCTCGACGGTGATGGAGCTCGCCTCCGAGGTCGGGTACCGCGAGCTGCCGACCGCCGATGCGGACGAGCTCGCAACGTGGTTCACCTCCGGCGCGGATCGCAAGTCACTGGAGCTGTATCTCGACGGGTTCCGGCACACCGTGGCCGTCATGCAGACGCGGGACGCGATCGAGCGAGTCAGCGCCGAATGCGCGGAGGATCTGGCTGCCGACGGGGTCGTCTACGCCGAAGTGCGCATGGCCCCCGAGCTATTGACCGATGGCGGCCTATCGCTGGACGAGGCTGTGACGGCCATGCTCGACGGGTTTCGGCAGGGGTCCGCCGAAAGGCCGATCACCATTGGGCTGATCGTCACCGCGATGCGCCAGGCGGCGAAATCGGTCGAGATTGCCGAGCTGGCGGTTCGCCACCGGGACGCCGGTGTGGTCGGATTCGATATCGCCGGGCCGGAGGCGGGATACCCGCCGACGCGGCACCTCGACGCGTTCCACCTCATCGCGCGGGAGAACTTCCATTTCACGATCCACGCCGGCGAGGGGTTCGGCCTGCCTTCCATCTGGGAGGCGCTCCAGTGGTGCGGCGCCGAGCGACTGGGCCACGGAGTACGGATCGTGGACGACATCACGGTTCGTCCTGATGGGCGCGTGGCGCTCGGCCGGCTGGCGTCATACGTGCGCGATCGCCGCATCCCGCTCGAGATGTGCCCGACCTCGAACGTGCACACCGGCGCTGCGCCGAGCATCGAGGAGCATCCGATCGATCTCCTGCGACGCCTTCGCTTCCGGGTAACGGTGAATACCGATAACCGGCTCATGAGCGGCATCAGCCTGTCGAGCGAGTTCGCCACGCTGTCGCGGACGTTCGGGATCGGCCTTGAGGACATGGAGTGGCTGACGCTCAACGCCATGAAGTCCGCCTTCTGGTCGTTCGACGGAAGGCTGCGGATCATCAACGAGCAGATCAAGCCGGCCTACGCCTCCCTCCGCGCCGCGCAGGCCGCTGCGGACCTCACCACCGCCTAAACCCTCTCTCACTACCGGGCGCCATGCCCGTTGTGACAAATGCCGTCGTGACGGGCATTAGCAGCGAAAGCGCGCCGAGAGCGGCCGGCATGGAGCGCGACCGAGCGTGATCAGGCCCTCATCTGCCGGCCAATGCCCGCCAGGACGGCGTATGACCCAACGCAGGTCGCCGCCGCGCCAAATGCCGCCGCCCGGGCAATTTTTACAAGCAGCGAGCCGATCGGCGCCGGCCGCGCCGCGCCGTCAGGACCGGTCAGCTCGCGCGGGTTGGGCGACGTGACCGTTCTCGTTGGTGGTCGCCTTCGACGACGGGACGGGCGAGAGCGGGACGTCCCGTGCTGCCCCCGTTT
>JBBSLF010000028.1:0-17935 GCA_038255505.1 Candidatus Limnocylindria bacterium | reverse complement strand
CCGGGTCATGTCCAGGCGTTCGAGGTCCGCCATGTCGAACGTGGTGGTCGGCGCCCCATCGGCCAGTACGGCGTCGCCCCAGGTGCCGCAATCCTCCGCCACGACTGAGGCGTCGCATCGAATCATCACGTCCGAGCCGGGCGTGTTGACCACTGTTGCCGGCCGGAGGAGCACGAACGCGGCAAGGCCGATGAGCACGACGACGACAGCCCCGAGCGCAATACCGATCCTCCGCATGGCGCCAGTATGCGTATCCTCGAAGCCGATGCGCATCCAGCACTCTGACGATCCACCCAACGCCGAGACGGACCTTGCCGCACTCGGCCCTGATGCCACGCCGGTCGAGCACTTCTACACCCGATGCAACTTCCTGATCCCGCAGCTCGACGTGGCGTTGTGGAGGCTGGACCTGTCAGGAGCATTCGATCTATCCCGTGCCTGGACCATGGGCGAGCTGCGCGACCTGCCGTACGTCGAGCGGACGATCACGATGGAATGCGCGGGCAACGGTCGTACGCTCATGACGCCCGTCCCGCCGGGCACGCCGTGGAAGCTCGGCGCGGTCGGCACCGCCCGCTTTGGGGGCATCCGCATGGCGGACCTTGTGGCCGCATGCGGCTTGCAACTGTCGGCCGCCGAACTGGTGTTCACCGGCGCCGACCACGGCGAGGTCGAGCCCGATGGCCACATACCCTACGAGTTCAACCTCGACGCGGCCACGGCGCGCCAGGATGGTCCGATGCTCGCCTGGTCCATGGGAGGCGAGCCGCTCTCGGCCGAGCACGGGTATCCGTTGCGCCTTGTCGTGCCGGG
This sequence comes from Candidatus Limnocylindria bacterium, assembly GCA_038255505.1. Lineage (GTDB taxonomy): Bacteria > Chloroflexota > Limnocylindria > QHBO01 > QHBO01 > JACDBZ01. The sequence continues at coordinate 17,122 of JBBSLF010000028.1, read as the reverse complement.
CCACTACGGCATGCGATCGGTGAAATGGCTGACCCGAATCACTGTTGTGGATGAGCCCTTTGCCGGACACTTTCCGCGCAAGTATCGGTACCGCGGGGAACGCGGCGTCCCCGAGGGCACGCCGGTTGGACCCATCCGCGTGCGCTCGCTGTTCACCTCACCCAGCGACGGAGCCAGCATGGCCACCGAGCCGACCACCCTGCATGGAATCGCCTGGTCGGGAGGCGGTGCCGTCCAGCGGGTCGAAGTCATGGTCGACGGTCAGTGGATGCCGGCGCAGATCGGTGACCCGATCGATGGTACCGGCCATGTCGCCTGGACCTTTGACTGGACCCCGCGCGGCGCGGGCACCCATGAACTGGCGGTGCGCGCGACCGACTCGGCCGGGGACCGACAACCTGAGTCCCCAGTCTGGAACGAGGGCGGCTTCGGCAACAACGCCGCGCACCGAATCTCGGTCACGCTCGACGGCTAAGCCAGGTCGGCCAGGACCGATGCGGTGTGCTCGCCCAATCGAGGCGGAGGCAGGCGCACCGGCAGCCGGCCACCGTCGACGCGGATCGGACTGGGGGCAACATCGACGCCATCGACCGAATGCGTCCAGTCATCACCCATTGCGGCAACCGCGTCACTGACCCGGTTCACCGGGCCGGCCGGCACATCGGCCGCGGTCAGCGCACGGACGAGTGCATCACGACCTCGACGCTGAATCGCCGGCGACAGCCAGGCGATGAGTTCAGCGCGAGCCTCGACGCGTCGCGGGTTGGTCGCGAAGCGGCCGTCATCGGTCAATTCGAGGACCGTGAGCAGGCGACCGAACTGGGCGTCGTTGCCGACCGCAATCACCAGATCGCCGTCGGCGGCCCCGAAGACCTGGTACGGAGCGATGTTCGGGTGTGCATTGCCATGCCGCTCCGGTTCCGCCCTGGACGCGAGGTGATTGCCCAGCACGTTGACGAGCGAGGTGACGCCCGCCTCGATCAGGCTCACCTCGACGGTGCCGGCCCGTCCGCGACCGACCAGCGCGGCCAGCGCGCCGACCGCGCACTCGAGGCCAGCCAGCAGGTCCAGCAGCGCAACACCGACCTTCGTCGGCGGCCCGTCAGGCTCACCGGTGACCGACATCAGGCCGCTCACGGCCTGCGCCAGCAGGTCATAGGCGGGACGGTCGGCTTCTGCTCCGGGGAAGCCGCCGACGGTGGCCACGATGAGGCGCGGATGTCGCACGCGGAGCGCATCGGCCTCCAGACCAAGGCGACCGGCGGTGGACGGGCGGTAGTTGTGGACAAGCAGATCCGCCGTCGACAGCAGGCGATCCAGGATGGCGCGGCCGTCATCGGTCCGCAGATCGAGCACGACGCTGCGCTTGTTGCGATTGACCGATGCGAAGTAGGCGCTGCGCCGGTCGGCCGGATCGCCCCACCACGGCGGTCCCCATTCACGGGTCTCGTCGCCTGAGGGTGGCTCGATCTTGATGACGTCCGCGCCGAGGTCAGCGAGAAGCATGGTGGCAAATGGGCCGGCCAGCACGCGGCTGGCGTCAATGATCCGGATGCCCTCCAACGGCAGCGTGCTCACGCCGCTAACCCTAGACCGATGCGTGGCACGTTCGCCGCTAACCTTGACCGCAGGAAGATTGGATTGATGCTGCCACTCAGCGAAGACGAGACCAACGGATTCGCCGATATTCGCGCGATGGCGCTCACCGCCGAAGAGCACGGACTCGATTCGGTGTGGGGCGCGGACCACCTCATCTTTCGGGATGATGGCGAGACGATGGGAATCCACGAATGCTGGACCGTACTGACAGCCATCGCCGCGATCACGTCGCGGGTCGAGATCGGGCCAATGGTGTTGGCGCTCCCATTCCGCAACCCGGCCCTCGTCGCCAAGATGGCCGCCGAACTGGACGAGGTGAGCGGTGGACGGCTCATCCTTGGGCTCGGATGCGGTTGGCACCAGCCCGAGTTTGAGGCCTTCGACTATCCCTTCGACCACAGGGTGTCCCGCTTCGAGGAGGGCCTTCAGATCGTGGTACCGCTGCTGCGCACCGGTCGCGTCTCGTTCGAGGGCCAATACCACACCGCTCGTGACGTCGAGCTCCGTCCAGCTCCGGTGCGACCGAACGGGCCGCCGATCTTGATCGCCGGCAAGCAACCCCGCATGTTGAAGCTGGTCGCCGAGCACGCCGATCAGTGGAATGCCGCCTGGTACGGCCATCCGGATGAAGCCGATGAGCTGCGCACGCGCCTGGTCAACCTCCGCGCGGCCCTCGACGAGGCCGGGCGCGACCCCGCCACGCTCGAGATCACCGTCGGCATCTTCGTCGTCTTCGAAGGCGCCGAAGACGATGCGCCGGAGCGCGCGATCCGTGGATCGATTGACGAGGTTGCATCGGCCCTCGCCGGCTATACGGAACTCGGCGCGTCGCACCTCATCGCCCACGTGTTCCCGCGCACGCCGGAGGCCGTGCGACAGCTGGCGCAAGCCGCCGCTCTCGCGCGCGATCGGGCGCCGGGCGACGTGTTCTAGCCTCAGGACGCGGCGGTCATCAGAACGTGGCGGACATGACGCCGCGCCCGACGGATGCGGGCGAGATTGATCCCGACCACCTTTTGACGGCACGTGGCGCAGACCGTCCAACGCCCATCACGTTCGAGGTGGACCCGGTGCTCGGGCACCAGGACACGCCACTGGCGACGCGGGCGAGCGTGAATACTGGACCGATGTGCCGCCAGCGCGGCGACCGCACCGGGAACGCCGAGCGCAACCGCATGACGCAGCGAACTGCGATAGCGCGCGGATTCGAGCCGTAGCGCATCTGCATCGGCCAGGCCGTGGCGCCGATAGAGTTCAAACGCGATTTCGTAGAATTCTCGGCCGTGATGCACGGCACGGCGCCCGCGTCGTGGAGCCGGCGCCAGCCAATGGGCCAGCTCATGGAGCAGGGTGAGACGCTGATCGAGCTCGTCAGTGCCGGCACGCACCGCGATCATGCCGTCATGGCGACGTGCCACGCCCGTCGAAGGTATGGCCGCCCGCCGCCGCCACTCGAGCCGGGGCGGGCTCATGCCCGCATCGGCGCAGACGGACGCCACCAGGTGCTGCGCCCAGTCCGGAGCCGTCATCGGCGCATGATATGCCTGAACGGAACCGTCAGGGAATTTCTGGACCGATCACCTGGATGGAGGTGGCCATTCCCTGGGACTCGTGGTCGCCGAGGGGACAGAACACCTGGTACACACCGGCATCGAGTGCCGTCGTGAGCGTTCGCGACTCGCCGGGTGCCAGCGGCTCATCGAATCGGGTGTCGATCACCCCGCCGACCACGGCGAAGTTGTGATCCATCGAGCCGTCGTTCGTCACGATGAAGGTGGTGATCCCGGCCCTCGGTGACGCCTCCATCTCAATCGCAAACTCGGTCAGCGAGACCTCAACCGGATTGCCAGTCGGACTGCCGTCCGGCGTACCTATGGCGGCTGAGTCGGGGTTCTCGCACGCGACCAGGAGCATCAAGGCGAAGGGGCCGATGAGGAGCAAGGATCGTCGCATGTCGCCTCAACGAGCACGCGGCATGCCAGCTGTTCACGCGCGTTACGGGTTCGGGGTCGCCCTCGGCGCAGGATGAGCGTGGCTCGGATCACGTCGTCAGACTGTCGCGGACCGCGTTTCACCGGACGGAGGTAACGACCAGGAAGTGGCGGAATTCGGCCTCTCGTTGGTCATCCATTGCATCAGGGGATCGGAATCGGCAACGAGAAGCGTCTATGTCGCCGTTACATTCACGGGGTGAAATCGGCCCGCGCCGGAGTCACGCCTTCGCCGGCAATGGGCCTTCGTACAGGCCCAGTCGCGACACGCCCCGTTGGACCCAGCGCGGCGCCCACCAGTTGACTGATCCCATGACGCGCATGAAGGCCGGTACCAGGATGCCGCGAACCACCGTTGCATCGATGAGCACGGCGACGGCCATCGAGAACCCGAGCGCCTTGATGAGCACCACCGAGCTGAGGGCGAATGCGCCGAACACGGCGACCATGACGAGCGCGGCCCCGGTGATGATGCCGCCGGTGATCCCGATTCCCTCCGCCACGGCGCGCGTGTTGTCGCCGGTCGCCAGATAGCGCTCACGGATGCGGGAGAGCAGGAAGACCTCGTAGTCCATCGACAGGCCAAAGAGGATCGCGAACATGAGGATCGGGGTCGAGGCGATGACGGTGCCTGACGGGTCGAAGTCAAGCAGGCCGGAGAGATTGCCATCCTGGAAGATCCAGACGAGGGCGCCGAAGCTGGCCGTGATGGACAGGAGGCTCATGAGCACCGCCTTGAGCGGCAGGAAGACGGAGCCGAAGGTCAGGAACAGGACGATCCCGGTGACACCGACCACGATCGCGAGCGCCCACGGCACGGAGCTCGCGAAGCTCGCCATGAAATCGCGCGATCGCGCCGACAGGCCGGCGGTCAGCGTGTCGGACGCGCCGTCGGGAACGGGCAAGGCTCGAATCGCATCCACCAGCTCGCGACCGCCTTCCGAGTCGGGCTGCGCCGAGCTGAAGACATCGACGCGGGTGACGTCGCCGCCAACCCACTGGTCCAACCACGCGGCCAGGCCTGCTGCTTCCGCGGGACGTTGATCCGCGGGCAGGGTGATGAGCTGGAGATACGCGGCGTCCTCGATGCCGGCCGGTGCGTCAAGGACGCTCGCCACCTCCGTCACGCGGTCCAACGACCCGAGTTCGTCCACGTACTGGCTCAGCGACTCGACCCACGCAGCGTCGAGGGCGCCATCGACCAGGATCGGATCCGTCGCCTGTACCGCGACCTCGATCGGGTCCGCGTCACCACCGGGGAACTCCTCTTCCAGGGTGTAGAAGCCGGTGACGCTTTCGGATGGCGGCAAGTCCTCGAGATTCCCACCCGTCGAGAGCTGGATGCCGAAGAATGGCAGGCCGGCGACCACCAGCACCAGGAGCACGGGCGTCGCGATCAGGAGCGGACGGCGCATGACCTGGCGGGCGATGCCGCCCCACAGCCCGTGGCCGGCGCGAGCGTCAGCTGCTGCCACGTCGTCCTCCACCAGCCGCAGCGAGCGCGGCAGGGGAACCCGGAGACGATTCACCCGTGGCCCGAGCATGCCCAGCAGCGCCGGCAACACGGTGAGGCCGAAGACGAGCGTCGACAGAACGGTCACCACGCCGCCGATGCCCATGCTGCGCAGGGCCGGTGACTCGAAGACGATCAGGCTGGACAGACCGATGGCGACCGCAACCCCGCTGATCGCAACGGCCTTGCCGACGGTGGCCATTGTGCGCTCGACGGCATCCGCCACGGACCGATGCCGCAGCTCCTCCCGGAATCGGCTCACGGTGAACAGGGAGTAGTCGATCGAGAGCGCCAGGCCGATCATGGTCGCCACGTTCGTGACGAAGATGCTCATCTCGGTCACGCCCGCAAGCAGGCCGATGGCCGCCATGGAACTCGGCAGCGCGAGCGCCGCGATCACGATCGGCAGGACGGCGCCGACGACGGTGCCGAACACGGCGAGCAGGATGAGCATGGCGATCGGCAGGCTGATCAACTCGGCCTGAACGAGGTCGCGCTCGACTGCCTCGTTGAACTCGAACTGCACCATGGGAACGCCGGTGACCACGGTCTCGACACCGTCGGGCGCCTTCACCAGGCTGGCAAGGTGCTCCGCTTCGTCGACGGCCCCCTCCAGGTCCTGGTTGAGACGGACGATGGCGAAGGTCTTGGTGCTGTCGCGACTCAGGAAGGAGGGGTCGCCGACGCCGGCGTAGGTGAGGATCTCTTCCACGATCGGCTCATCCGCAAGCGCCTCGACCGATTCGCCGACGGTCGTCTGGAAGGACGCTGAATCCGCGGCTCCGTCAGGGTCGGTGAAGATCACGATCATGCTCGTCGTCTGCGCGCCGAACCGGTCGGCCACCAGCGCCTCGGCCCGAGCTGCCTCCGAGCCCGGAACCTGCCACCCACCCTGGCTCAAAACGCCTCCCGCGCTGGCCGACCAGGCATTCAGGCCGATGACGACGGCCAGCCCAACCACAGGCAGCCAACGGCGAGCCCGATACGTCCCGCGCCCGAGTGCGGCGAAGATGCCGTTATGCCCGATGCGATCATCAATCTCGGGGGTCGGCGCCGATGCGGGTTCGGGTCGTGGTGTCGTCGCGGGGTCGGTGGCGGGCGGGACGCCGCGACCGCTCCGCATTGCCAGCCATAGCCCGCCCAGAGTGGCCAGAATGCCACCCAGCATGATCGGCCAACGCATCAGACTGAATCCTCATTCATCACGCTGTCGCGAACTCTACCCTTGCCAAGTCGTGCCGTCAACCATAAACTGAACGTTAATTCATCACAAGGAGCCTGCGCCGGATCATGCCACGGAACAGCGCCGCGCATGCGGCCGAGATGCGCGAGCGAATCCTTGAGGGGGCGCATCGGTCCATGCTGTCGGGAGGGTATCGCGGCACGACCATGCCGGCCATCGCCACCGAGGCCGATGTCAGCGTCGGGCTCCTGTATCGGTACTTCGAGAGCAAGGAAGTCCTGTTTCTCGCGATGTGCGAATCGGTCAGCCAGGCGCAGCTCGATGAGCTGGCTGTCCAGATGGCGCAGATCGCCGATCCGCGCGAACGGCTGGCGAACGCCATCGCCTACTTCGTCCAGAGCCTGGATCGCGAGCGCTGGGGCGCGATCATCACCACCGGTTGGGCCGAGGCCGATATCAAGCCCGCGCTGCGCGACCTGCTCCGCCGCCGTTGCGACCAGATACGTGCCTTCTCCGCGATGTTCCTGCGCGAGGCCATCGCGCGCGGCGAGATCGAACCGGACGTCGACGTCGAGGAACTGAGCCTCGCCACCACGATGCTCATGGACGGCGTCATCGCCCACCAGGCCGAGACCGGCGACCGCTTCGATCCCAATCTCGTGCAACGCTCCGTCCTCGCTCTCGTCGGCCGCACCCTCCGTCGCTGAGTAATAAGGGCGCGCCTCGGCACTGGTTTCGAACCAGGTTTCGTCAGATGGCACTGCGAGTGCCACTGGCCAACAGCAACAGCCGTCCGACGAGCACCCACCGCACCCAGCATCGGTCTCGCGGGAAGAGTGACCAATACAGCGGTCACGACTCCCTCGCGGAGGTGGGTAGCCACCGTATGATCCACAGCGTGACCTCCCGAGCGTGGCAAGCATGACGGCCGTCGCACCGGCCACCTGGTGGCGCGGGCTGGGCGGGCTGACCCGGTCAGGCAGCTCGATCGAGGCGCTGGCTTGGGCGTTCTACGACTTCGCGAACACGATCTTCAGCTTCGCCATCGTCAGCTTCGCGATGAGCCTGTGGACGATCCGATTCCTGGGAGAAGGCCCCGGAACGTTCTGGTTCACGGCCGCGGTCAGCGTCTCGGTACTGCTCAATGCGATCGTGTCGCCCGTGCTCGGTGCCATGAGCGACCGCATCGGCCGGCGCAAGCCATTCCTGGCGTTCTTCACCGTGGCGTGCATCATCGGGACGGTCGTCATTGGCTTCGTGGACATCCGGCTCGGGCTGGTGGCCTTCGCCATCGCCAACTTTGCGTATCAGGCCGCGCTTATCTACTACGACACGCTGCTGCCGGATGTCGCCCGCCCGATCGCCCGCGGGCGGCTCTCAGGCATCGGCGTCGCACTCGGCTACTGCGGCACGCTCCTGGTGGGCGTGCTGCTCCTCGCCGGCATCAGCACCGATTCCGACGGCGCATCCACCTCGTTCACCTTCGTGCTCGTGGCCGGGCTGTTCCTGGTCTTCGCCGGACCGCTCTTCCTGCTTGTCCGCGAACGCGCCCGACCGGGAACGTCCTTTCGAGCAGCCGATGCGGTCCGCTCGTTCGGCCAACTGGCCCAGACCGTTCGCCATGCGCGGCAGGCTCCCGGGCTTCTCCGCTTCATCGTGGCGCGCTTCTTCTACTCGGACCCTGTCAACACCGCGATCGTGGTCATGAGCGCGTTCGCCGTCAACGCCATCGGCTTCACCGAGGGCCAGGCGCTCCAGGTGCTCCTCATCCTCACGGTGGTTGCCGTCGTCGCTTCGCTGGGATGGGGCGCGCTGGCCGACCGATGGGGACCGCGCCGGACGTTGCTCGCCGTGCTGGGGGTTTGGGCCGTCGGCCTCACCATCATCACCGCCTTCCTGGAGCCGGTTCCCTTCCTGTTCGCCGGCGCACTCCTGGGTGCGGGCCTCGGCGGGGTGGGCGTGGTGGATCGGCTGTTGCTCCTGCGCCTTGCGCCGCCCGACCGCATCGGCGAGATGTTCGGCCTGTACGGGCTGGTCGGGAAGTTCAGCGCCATCGTCGGTCCCATCATCTACGGCATCATTGTCGCAACGCTGCTCGAGGGCCTGGACCGGAATGCCTATCGGGTGGCGATCGCCTCGCTGTTTGTGCTGCTGCTGGTGGGGATCTGGATCCTCCGCGGTGTGCCCGAGGGCGAGCCAGAGAACGAGGAGGCCGCGACGGATGCGCTGTTGGAGGGCATGAGCCGATGACGATCGTGGTCGCACACCGGGGCGCGTCGAAGCAGGCGCCCGAGAACACGATGGAGGCCTTTCGCCTGGGTGTAGCGGCCGGGGCCGATGCCATCGAGCTCGACGTGCATCTCACGGTCGACGGCCAGCTCGCGGTCATCCACGACGACACCCTCGACCGCACGACCGACCGCACCGGCGCGATTGTTGAGCGCACCATGGACGAGATTCGCGAGGCCGATGCCGGCGCCACCTTCGTTCGCCCCGATGACTCCGGCTTCCCCTTCGCCGGTCGTGGCCTGACCATCCCGACGCTGCCCGAAGTGCTCGAATGGCTGCCCGATGACGTGGGATTGGTGATCGAGATCAAGGCGCGCGGGGCCGCGGACGCGGTCGTGGCGGCCGTCCGCGATCATTCGGTTCGCTCCAGCGGTCGCCTGGTGGTCATCAGCTTCGACGAGCACGCCATCGAGCGCGTTCGCGAACTGGATCGCGAGATCAGGACCGGATACCTGCTGGTGCCGACGCAGCCGGTGGAGCCCGCCTTGGTGTGGGCCACCGAGCACGGGCATACCGGCGTCTTCCCGTGGGAGGGGGATCTCGGCATTGATCCCCTCCCGATCATGGCACAGGCCCAGATCTATGGCCGCGAGGTCGGGTGCTATGTCGTCAACGACCCAGAACGGATGCAGCACCTGGCGGCCTGCGGCCTGTGGGGCTTCGTCACCGACGTGCCCGACGTTGCCCGCGCGGCACTCACGCGTTGAACAACGGTCAGCGGCGGCGGGTGAGAATCCCAAAGACGGCGCGCAGAACAGTATTGAAGGCACCGGAGCGCGCGACGCGTGAACCTTCAGTCGCCAGCTTGTCCCAATCGACCCCGCGCTCGGGAGCCGTGGTGGGACGCATCTTGCGTTCGCCGGGCGACTCCGGGTCCGCGACTTCAGCCGTCGGCTCCTTCGCAGCCTCCGTCGCCTGAACCAGGCGCGCGGCGAGCATCTCCTTGGCCGATTCCGGGTCGGTGTCAACTGCGTACTCCGCCGCGATCGGCGAGGCGGCTACGACCGCATCCAGGGCCGCCGGCTCGATCTGGGCCATGAGCGACATCGGCGGCCGCATCATGACCCGGGCCGTGGGCATGGGTCGACCCTTGAGGTCGAGCGCCGTGATGAGCGCCTCACCCATGCCGAGCATCGTGAGCTCGGCCTCAACGTCGTACAGCTCGGTGCGCGGGAAGGTGTCGGCCGTCGCCCGCACGACCTTGAGGTCGTCGGGCGTGAAGGCGCGCAGGGCGTGCTGCACGCGGTTTCCAAGCTGGCCGAGCACCTCGGATGGCACGTCGGATGGCGAGTGGGTGACGAAGAAGACACCGACACCCTTGGAGCGGATGAGGCGCGCCACCAGCTCGATCTGTTGCATGAACGTCTTGTTCGCGTCGCGGAAGAGCAGATGCGCCTCGTCGAAGAAGAAGACGAGCTTCGGCTTCTCCGGATCCCCGACCTCGGGCAGCGACTCGTACAGCGAGGCCAGCAGCCACATCATGAACGTGCTGAACAGTGCTGGCCGATCCTGCATATCGGCCAGCTCGAGGACGTTGACGACGCCACGTCCGTCATCGGTCAGGCGCAGGAAGTCGTCGACGTTGAACTCCGGGGAGCCGAAGAACGCATCGGCCTCCTGCTGCTCCAGCTCGACGATCTTGCGAACGATGACGCCCACCGTCGCGGTCGCCACCCCGCCGTATTCGGCCATCTCGGACTTGCCCTCGTCCGAGTTCAGGTGATTGAGCAGCGCCCGGAGGTCTTCGAGATTGAGGATCGGGAGCTGCTTGTCATCGGCGTACTTGAAGGCCAGCGACAGGACCGACTGCTGCGTGTCATTGAGATCGAGCACCTTGCTCATCAAGATCGGTCCAAAGCTCGAGACCGATGCGCGCAGGCGCACGCCCTTACCCTTGCGGTCGAGCGTCAGGAACTCGACCGGGAACGACTTCGCGATGTAGTCGTTGAAGCCGATGGCGCTTGCGCGGCCGGTGAGCTTGTCGCTGAGTTGCGCTGGCGCGGCCAGGCCGGAGATGTCGCCCTTGATATCGCTGATGAACACCGGCACACCGGCGTCGCTCAGCTGCTCGGCGAGGACCTGGAGCGTCTTGGTCTTGCCCGTGCCGGTCGCGCCGGCCACGAGCCCGTGGCGGTTCATCATCGCAAGCGGGACGCGCACCTGGGCTCCGGGCAGTGCGGATTCGCCCTGCATGCCGGCGCCGAACGTGATTCCCGGACCATCGAAGCCGTAGCCGGTGGCGAGGGTCTGCTCGACGTCAGTGGACATGCGGGCGAGTGTAGTGGGTCCCGCGCCGATTCAGCCGCCGATCACGGTCCCTATCCGCGGTTCGGATCAACCTTGGGCAGGCGCGTCTTGCCCTCGATCAGGAAGTGCCGGAACCACCCGTCGATGAGGCGCAGGTTGTCGACCCGTCGGAAGGGCGTGCCGGAGCGCGTGAGCTCATGCGACTCCTCTGGGACGCGCATGAGCCGAACGGTCTTTCGCAGCGCACGCAGGACGGAGAAGAGTTCTTCCGCCTGGGTGATCGTGCAGCGCAGGTCCTTCTCCGCGTGCTGGATGAGGAGGGGCGTCTTGATCTGGGTCGCGTACGTCAGCGGCGAGTGGCGATGGTAGAGATCCCAGTCGTCCCACGGGTGCACGCCATAGACATGCATGCCGAAGACGGGGCCGCCGATGTCGCCGGACAGCATCTGGCTGATGAGGTCGTTGACCGACCGGCACGTGACGGCCGCCTTGAACCGATCCGTGTGGCCGACGATCCACGAAGTCAGGTACCCGCCGTATGAGCCACCGGTCACGCCCATCCGATCCGGATCGACCAGGCCATCAGCGACGAGAGCGTCCAGGCCGGCCATGACGTCGTCCATCGGTCCATCACCCCAATCGGAGACGTTCGCGGTCAGAAAGGTCTGCCCGTACCCCTGCGAACCGCGCGGATTACAGGCGTAGACGCTGATGCCCGATGCGGCAAGGATCTGCCACTCCCACGCCGGTGACCAGCCGTACAGCGTCGCGGGACCGCCGTGGATCTCGAGGACGACCGGCGCCGGGCTGCGCTTGGAGCTCGAAGGCGCCGGGTAGAACCATCCCTGGATGCGGCGCCCGTCCACTTCGTGCCAGCGCTCGATCGGAGCGACAAGCCTGATGTCACGCCACGCCTCACCCATCAGGTCGCTCACCCGGGTGAGCTTGACCGATGCGGCCCCGTTGTGGCCGGCAGGGATGTCGGCGACGACCACGTTGGGCACGTCGGTCGGGCTGGCGCGGACGGCGGCCAGTTTTGCACCCCCACGGGGCATATCGACCAGGTCGTGGCGGTTGAGGTAGTGACGGTCGCGCGTGAGACGCTCCAGCCGCCCGCCGTCGATCTCGACGCGCCACAGCTCGAAGGATCCCTCGAACGGCGCGGCGAAGACGAGCCACCGTCCATCGGCCATCCAGCGCGCCCGGTTATTGGCGCCACCGAACAGGTCGCTGTTCATGGTCGCCGCGGCCTCGAGGTCCTTGCCGGCGATGAGGTTCTCCGCCTCGCCGTCCCGCACGCGGATGCGCCAGACCGATCCCTGCGCCAGCTCCCCGCGCTTCCAGTCGCGGTTACCGATCGCCGCAATCCATCTACCGTCCGGCGACCAGGCCGGCGATCCCCACGCCTGTCGACCACGTCCCGTGGTCAGCTGCCGGACTCGTTTCGTTGAGATCGTGACGAGATAGATGTCGCTGCGCCAGCCAAGATCCGGATTCGGATGCCGATCCGATACGAAGGCGATCTGACGTCCGTCGGGCGACCACTGCGGATCACCGTCGTGGTGCCGGCCCCGCGTCAGCAGCTCGGCGGCGCCGCTCTCCGCGTCAACCAGCCAGATGCGCGTGAATCGCTCGTTGATGAATCCCGCGCCGTTGTACTGGTACAGCAGCGTGTCGATCAGGCGCGTGTCCGGCGCAGGCGGATCGTCGGGCTTTCGGTCGGGCTTCTTCTCCGGCTCGGTCGAGTCGGCCGTGCTCACGGCGGCCAGCCGCCGGCCGTCAGGCGACCACGAGATACCCTCGACATCCTTGGGCAGGTCGGTGAGCTGGCGCGCCTCGCCGCCATCGGCAAATGGCAGGAGCCAGACTTGCGTGCCACCTTCCTTCGGTGCCTCGGGCTTGCCGGGCTTGGCGCCGCCGCCGCCGGCCTGCAGCACCGACCCGCGGTCTGAGAGGAATGCCAACGTGCGTCCGTCGGGGCTCCAGCACGGCGTCGTATCGTTCCTGGTGCCCACCGTGATCTGTCGGGCCGGCGCCGTACCGTCCGCGGGCGCGAGCCACAGGGAGGTCCGGTAGCCGTCCTTTCCCGGGGCAACCGCCTTGACGCCGAATGCGACCCACCGCCCATCGGGCGAGAGCGCGAGATCGGTCGGAACACGCAGCTCGTAGAGGTCCTCGGGGCGCGGCGCGCGAACAGCCATCGGTCAGCATCTCCTGGTAGGCGGGGCGATCAGTGTAAGGAACACACATCCGCGCCGCAGGACATGGGCCAGGGGTGGCACATATGCCTGCGGCGCGCAGTCATCCGAGACGTGAGCCCGTGGCCGGGATTCACGAAGTGGGGGTCATCCCCCGATGTCGTCGGACATGCCCGGAGACGGGATCCCGCCGGGATCGATAAGGTCTTCGTTATCGACCTCGTCCGCTGGAGTGCACGCAGCCACGGCGATCGCCAGCGCTGCGAGGAGTGTCAACATTCGCGCACGCATGATCGTGCTACCTCAAACTCTACAAATTGGGTCGCAGACGAAGTTGCAAGGACCATGCCGTGGCATCGGCGCACCGCGAATCCACTGAATCAGTGAAGTTAGGTCAGGCCTACCAATTCGTGGCGGTTGAGGCCTCGATCTCGCCAACCGATGCCAGCCAGCGCTCCGCGTCGATCGCGGCCTTGCAGCCGTCGCCGGCGGCGGTCACGGCCTGTCGGTAGTGGCTGTCATGAACGTCACCTGCCACGAACACACCGTCAATGCCGGAGCCGGTCTCGCCGACGATCTCAAGGTAGCCGCCGGGGCCGACGCGAAGTTGATCCGCGAACAGATCAGTGTTGGGCTTGTAGCCGATGGCCACGAACATGCCCTGCACCGGCAACTCGCTCAACTCGCCGCTGACCGTGTCGCGCACGGTGACACCCGTGACCGTCATTTCGCCCTTGACCTCGGTGACCTCGCGATTGAAGAGGATCTCGATCTTGGGGTCACGCTCAGCGCGGTCTTGCATGATCTTGCTGCCGCGGAACTCGTCGCGGCGGACGAGCATGGTGACCTTGTCGGCGAAGCGCGTCAGGAAGGTCGCCTCCTCGAGAGCCGTGTCCCCGCCACCGACGACCGCCACCTCGCGACCACGGAAGAAGAAGCCGTCGCAGGTCGCGCATGCGCTGACACCCTTACCCCGGAACTCCTCCTCCGACGGCAGGCCCAGCCACAGCGCGGAGGCGCCGGTGGCGACGATGACCGTATCGGCTCGATATTCGTCCTCGCCGACCCAGATCCTGAACGGCCGCTCAGCGAAATCGACCCGGGTGGCGTCCTTGTCGATGATCGTGGAGCCGAAGCGTTCCGCCTGCTCGCGAAAATGCGCCATGAGTTCCGGTCCCTGGATGCCGTGCGGGAATCCGGGGTAGTTTTCGACGTCGGAGGTGATCATCAGCTGGCCCAGCGGCACGTTGCCGGCGATGACGAGCGGCTCGAGGTTGGCGCGGGCCGCGTAGATGGCGGCCGTCAGGCCGGCAGGCCCTGAACCGATGATCACCACCTTGCGGTGCGCGGTATCGGTGTGGTCGTGGGGGCGAGCGTCGGCGGTCGGGGGAACGGTGGCAGTCATCGGTGCAAGTGTACTGCGAGCACCGATCAGCCGAGCAACGCTGGCAAGTTGACGGACAGATCCCACACCCCGACCGCGATCAGCGCAACGCCGATCACCACCTGAAGCGGTCGCTCGAACAGGATCAGCAGGCGCGCCAGGTCCCGTCCGCGTGCCTGACCGAGCAGACCGAGCACGAACAGCGGCAATCCGAAGCCGAAGCCGAAGGCCAGAAAGAAAAGCAGCTGGTCGGCGACGTCCCCGATGGTCAGGCTGAACGCGAAGATGCCGACCAGAAATGGCCCCGAGCAGGGCAGTGCGATCGGCGCGAACAGGAGGCCATAGGTGAGCGCACCGAGTGCCGGCCCGCCGCGACCCAGCGCAGACGGCGCCAGCTGGGGCAGACGGGCGAACGGATTGCGACCGAACAGCAACAGCACGCCCAGCGTGATGAGCACGAGGTCGGCGATCGGCAGCACGATGCCGATGAATCGGCTGAGCGAGACCGACAGCAGCGCGAATATCGCACCGATGAGCGCCATGCCAATGACGACTCCGGCCCACACCAGCGCCGCGGCCGCAATTGGTGGAAGGCCCGGCCCGCTCCGACCGGCAGTCGCTCCCCCGGTCAGGTAGGCCAGAAAGGCGGGATACAGCGGCAGGATGCACGGCGTGATCGTCGCACCGATGCCCAGCGCAACCGCGCCAGCCAGCTCGCCCATCAGCCTTCGATGATGGCGGCGATCTCGTCGGCCGACAGGAGCTCGCCGAGCGGCAGGAGCTCGACGCTGCCATCGGTTCGGATGAAGAGCTTCGGCATACCCGGCGGACTGAGGACGGCCGTTCCGAACCGATCGCGCAACAGGGTCGCGAGTTCGGCATCGGCGAGGACAAAGGGCCAATCGAAGCCCTCGCGGGCGGCATAAGCCACGAGGTCTTCGTCGATCTCTGTCGGGTCGACGTCGATCGACACCGACTGGAAGTCGGCCAGCTCGTGCGCGGCCGTCACTTCGTTCATCTGGGACTTGCAGTTCGAACACCAGATCGCCATGGTCTCCACGATCACCGGCCCATCCGCGGCCAGCTCGGCGAGCGTGAAGGATTCGCCGGTGCGGACGTCGACGAGCTCGGCGGTCAGCAGCGGATCATCCATCGCGGTGGGGGCCATTGACGGGTCGGATGAGCCGGCCGGCTCATCCGTTGGAATGCTCGCCATCGTAGGTTCCGATGTGGGTACGGACGTCGTTGGCGCGTTGCGCGTTGCCGAATCGGTCGACGGCGAGGAACATGCACCAGCCGCCATGGCGAGTGCCAGCAACGCAACAAGGGTGATCGGACGCGTGGACATGGTTGAAAGAGTACGTGCGCGACGTGACGAATGCATGACGCGCCGCCGATGAGGCTGCCACTGGCCGTCCGGTCGCGCAACCTCGAGCTGCTGGACCGCGGGCTGGTCCGCGGCCCGGAGCTCACGACGAACCTCGCCGACCTGGCGCGCCTCAATCGCCTTCCCGGAGGGCGTGGCGCCAGCATCGCCGCCATCCGACAGTTGCTCGGTGGTCGGGACGGTGCTCGCGTGCTGGACGTGGGAACCGGCGGCGCGGACTTGCCGCTCGCCTTCGCTCGACTCGGCTGGTCCGTGGTCGCGCTGGACCAGGATCCCGACGTGCTCGCCTATGCGCGACGTGCCACGGCGCATGAGCCGCGCGTCGAGATCGTGGACGGCGATGGGGGCATGCTGTCGTTCGAGGATGGTTCGTTCGACGTCACGCATGCCTCGCTTCTGCTCCACCATCTTGACCCCGAGGTCGCGGTCGCGCACCTGCGCGAGCTGCGACGCGTGGCGCGCATCGGCGTCGTCATCAACGACCTGCGACGCGGTTGGTTGCCGCTGCTGGCAACCGGCGTCAGCGTGGCCCTGTTGGGCCGTTGCCGGACAACCCGCCACGACGGCCTGCTCTCAGCGCGGCGCGCGTACACCATCGCCGAGCTCGACAGCCTCCTGGCGCGGGCCGGGCTCGTGAACCGCCACCGTTCCCCGGCTTGGCTGCCGCGCGTCGTGACCGCCGCCGTCGCGGAGCCCGCATGAAGCACGTTGATGTGTTGATCGTCGGCGCGGGGCCAGCAGGCTCGTCCCTCGCCGCGGCGATGGCCACCGCCGGCGCGTCCGTCATCTTGATTGACGCAGCCGAACACCCGCGCCCGAAGGCGTGCGCGGAGTACGCCAGCCCACGGATCGTCGAAGAGCTGGCACGGATCGGCCTGGCGCCCGATGCGTGGCGGGACACGGCCGTCCCGTTGCGAGGCATGGATCTGCGCGTGGGTGAGAGAACCGCGCGGATCTCCTATGCGGGCCGTCGCGGACCTCGAAACGCCTGGGGACTCAGCCGTCGCAGCTTCGACGAGCGACTGGCCCGTCACGCCGCCGATTCGGGCACCGACCTGCGTGAGCGCACTCGCCTGGTGCGCCTGGTTCATCGCGCCGGTGGCGTCCATGGAGCCGTCGTGCGTGACCTGGGCAACGGATCAGGGGAGGTGATTCGTGCGGATCATGTGATCGGCGCCGATGGCGCGCGCTCGACCGTCGCTCGCATGCTTGGAGTCGATCGCCCGGTGGCCTTTCCGCGCCGTCTCGGCCTGGTGGCCCACTACACCGGCGTGGAGGCGCTGACCGATCATGGCGAGATGCACGTCGGACGCGGCTGGTATGTCGGCCTG
>JBBSLF010000027.1:0-18495 GCA_038255505.1 Candidatus Limnocylindria bacterium | reverse complement strand
GGAACGGTCACCCGTGGCCAGATGGCCGCATTCCTGCGGCGCGGGCTGACGCGGTGAGGCTTCAGTAGTCGGCTGTCTACTCACTCACCATAGCAGCCTAGATAACATAACTATCATTTGCGGAAGCGATCCTGCGTGAAGTGCGAACCCAGGAGAAGCCGCAGGTCCTATCGAGTCGGGCAGATCGTCCCATGCGGATATGGTTGGCGACCCGATACGCTGACTCACATGCACCAGTCGCTGTGGACCACCGCCATCACGGGTCTCGGGCTCGGCAGCCTGGCCATGGTCGGCGGAACTGCCATCGGCGGTGAGCTTGGCCCGCTGGCCGTTGGCTACGGCCTCCTGGTCGCTCTGGCGGCTTTGTACCTCGTCGCCGGTCTTGCCATCCGAGAGCGCGTCTGGCGCCGCCTGGCCCGGCCCGTCCGTGAAGTACCGCAGGCCGACCGCCTCGCTGGGCGCCGCGTCTTCTAGCGGGATTGCGTGCGCCGCTGGCGCAGCGCTTCGAACCCGATGATGGCCGCTGAGGTGGCTGCACCCAGCTCAGGCGCGGAATCTCGGCCGTAGTCGATCCGCACGCGCATATCGGCCTGCTCGACGAATGAGCGGGTTACGCCGCGCCGCTCGCCACCGATGAGCAGAAACAGACCGCCGCTCAAGTCGGTGTCGTGCAGCTGGGTCGCATCCTCGCTGCGGACGGCGCAGGCGATCCGGAGTCCGGCCATGCGACAGATGGTCGCTGCCTCATCGGCCGATTCGACTATGGCCGTGGCAAGCAGCTCGGTCGCCCCGGCCGCGGCGCGCGTCACGGTTCCCAGTGCCGTTTCCCAACTGCGCCGCACGACGAGCGCATCGATGCCGGCGGCGTAGAGGGCACGTGCCGCCTGGCCGAAGTTGAACGGGTCCTCGATCCCGTCGAGCATGACCACGAATGCCCGCTCCCCCACCTCGGTCATCACGTCGGCCAGCGTCCGGTCGCGCCGCGGTCCGACCAGCGCGAGCACACCGCCATGGCTACGGCCCGATGCCAGCTCCTCGATGAGCTCGCGATCGACCTTTTCGATCGTCACGCCTCGCTCCCGAGCCAAAGCGCGGAGGCGACCGAGCCGACGATCGCCGGGAAGCACGGCCCACACCCGGTGCACGTGTCGAGCGCCGCCCTCGAGCGCCGCCTCGACCGACATGTGGCCTTCGACCACCATCGGCCATTGGTTGACCGGCGCCGCCCCCCGGTCGGGTCCGTATGGGATGAGCTCGCCTTCGACGAGATAGGGAGCCTCGGCGCGGACGGACGGGAGCCCGATCTCCGCGCGACGCTGCTCGAGTTGACCGGCGTCGGCCACGGGCAGTGGGAATTCAACTTCACCGTCGGATGCCACGAGCGCGAGCGTGCCGTAGACCTGCGGGTCGCCGGCCACGGCCGCGACGCGATCTGTCAGGGTGGCGTAGTGGCGCGGATCTGCGTCCCCCGTGTCAACCGCCTCGCGTACCAGCGGAAGCCAATCCCGCCGTGCGCTATTGGCACGGTCGGCGTGCTGGGCGAGCATCCATGCGGCGTCCGCGCCATCGACGCCGACCTCGCGCAGTCCCGGCCAGCCGACATCGCCGATGATCTCAAGCAGACGCGCGCCGTTCGTCTCGTTCACCGCGAGCAGCGTGGGGCCTTCCGGCGGCGCATCCTCCCAGGCGGCCAGCGCCGTGATGAGTGGCGTCGTCGGTCCACCCAGCCGGCGCTCGAGTTCGCGGTCAAGCGCCGGATCGACAGCGCAGCGATCGAAGAAGGCATCAGCCGCTGCCAGCTCGAGCGCCGTCATGGCGAGCAGCTCCTCGCGCAGGGCGGGTTGTCGTGGCACCTGGACGGTCAGTGCGATGCGACGCCGCGGCGTCGCGCGGCGGCCGTGAGCTCGGCAGCAATCGACTCGGGCAGTTTCCCGCTGACGCGGACTCCGCGTTCTTCGTACTGCTCTTCGACGTCTCCCGACGTTCGTGCGCGCGCCACCAGCTCGCCGCGTTCGTACGGGACGATCTCGTCGACGACAACCATGGCACCGCGCAGCGCATCAGCGATTCGGTCTCGCAAGGCATCCAGGCCGGTACCGGTCACCGCGCTCACGAAGACGGCACGATCGGTCGACGGCGCGGCGCTGGCATCGGCTGCAAGGAGGTCGATCTTGTTGAAGACGGTGATGCGAGGCTTGTCGCCCGCGCCAAGCTCGTCGAGCACGCTTTGGACCGCGGACTGCTGGCCGAGGAAGTCAGGATCCGCGGCATCCACGACCTCGAGCAGCAGATCGGCGCGCATGACTTCTTCCAGCGTGGCGCGGAAGGCATCGACCAGGTCGTGTGGGAGCTTGTTGATGAAGCCCACCGTGTCGGTCATGACGACCTGCTGGCCGCCCGGCAGGTCAACCTGGCGGCTGGTTGGATCGAGCGTGGCGAACAGCATGTCGGCGGCGTAGACGTCGGCATCGGCCAGGGCATTCAGCAGCGTGCTCTTGCCCGCGTTCGTGTAGCCCACCAGCGCGATACTGGCGACCTCGTTTCGCTCTCGACGGCGGGTCGAGGTGGCCCGATGGCGCTCAACGCTGTCGAGCTCGGTGCGTACCTTCTTGATCTTCTCTCGGATGAGGCGGCGGTCGGTTTCCAGCTGGCTTTCACCCGGCCCGCGCGTCCCGATTCCACCACCGGTGCGCGAGAGGTGGGTCCACATCCGGGTCAGACGCGGCAGGTGGTACTCGAGTGCCGCAAGCTCGACCTGGAGGCGCCCCTCCTTCGTCTTCGCATGGCGCGCAAAGATGTCGATGATGAGCGCGGACCGATCCAGCACCTTGCACTCCAGAAGCTTCTCGAGGCTGCGCAGCTGGTTCGGCGCAAGCTCGTCGTCCACGATCAGCACGTTGAAGTCGGTCGCCGCCTTTTCATCGAGCAGCTCGGCGGCGCGACCCTTGCCGAAATACCACACCGGATCGGGTTCCGGCCGGCGCTGGGAGGCGCGACCGACCACGGTCGCCCCGGCCGTTTCCGCCAGCGCGCCGAGCTCCGCGAGCGAACGATCGACCGGCCACCGCCCGTCACGCGGGTCATCGAGGCCAATGAGGAAGGCTCGTTCATCTGGCGTCGTGAGATCAATCATGCCAATCCATGGTAACGGATCGGTACGAAAGTCCTGATGCGTGGCGTCGCCGGATCCGCCATACCACACCGCACAGGACTGAGACCGGGGGCGCACCAGGGGTAATGGTGGAATACGCAAGCCCGAGTTTGGAGACGAAGACCTCGACGACGGGAGCGCTGACGCGCCGCTTGCTGATGGGAGTGCTCATCGCGGTCGCGGCATTCGCGATCACGCACCGTTTGGGTCTGGCGGTCTTGGATGATGATGCGCTGGCGCTCATCGGTGGTGCGGTCGCGGCGCTCGGCACCGCCGCCATGACCATGGGCCGCATCGTCTCGCCGCTGGTCGCGGTTCAGGCTGATCTCCAGGTTCGCTATGAAGCGGCGCTGGCGGATGCCCTACGCGACCAGCTCACCGGGCTCGGCAATCATCGAGCGTTCCACGAGGAGCTTGATCGCCAGGTTGACGCGGCGCAGCGCTACGGGATGCCTCTGGCGCTTCTCCTCATCGACATTGACGAGTTCAAGGCGGTCAACGACGGGTCTGGACACGCTGGCGGCGATCGCGTCCTGCGCGGATTCGGCAACCTCCTGGTCGGATCGTTGCGACGTCCGGATCGGGCCTTTCGCGTCGGCGGCGACGAGTTTGCCGTGCTTCTGCCACACACCGACCTCGAGGGTGCGCGAGTCGTTGCCCGTCGTCTGCTGGCACAGGCGCTCCAGCCCGCCCTGCGTGTCGAGGAGTCGGCGCCAGTCTCCTTCTCGGGGGGCATCTCCGCACTGCCGGAGCTGGCCGTTGAACGCACGCAGCTCTATTCGCAGGCTGACGCGGCGCTCTACGCCGCCAAGCGTGGCGGGCGCACCGACATCGTCGCCTTCGACCCTGCTATCGAAGTTTCCGATCCCGAAGAGCGCGGGGCGAATTCGGCGGCGATCGCCGAGGTCATCGCTCGGGGGCAGCTCCGACCGGTGTATCAGCCCATCGTTGCCCTGGCCAGCGGGCGGGTCATCGGTGTCGAAGGACTCATCCGGCCGGTGGCGCCGGCGCCGTTCGCGGACCCTGCCGCGCTGTTCGCCGCGGCCGAGACGAGCGGTCGCCTGACGGCGCTTGACCTGGCCTGTATCGAGACCATCGTCGCGGGGGCGCGATTGCTCCCCGCCGATCAATTCCTGAGCCTGAACCTCTCGCCGCCCACCGTCGAGGCACCGGAGTTCAGCAGTGCGGCCCTTCTCTCGATCCTGGCGCGCCATGAATTCTCGCCGCAGCGCCTGGTGGTGGAGCTCACCGAGCAACAGGCGATCAATGATCCGAATGTCGTTCGGTCGCGGCTTGACGCCTGTCGTCGCGCGGGCGTGCGATTCGCCGCCGATGACATCGGCGCCGGCAACGCTGGCCTCCGCCTGCTGGCGGAGATCAGCTTCGACGTGCTCAAGGTCGATCTCAGCCTCGTGCAGCGTAGCGCGGGTGGGGGCCTCTCAAGCGCGGTGCTGAGCTCGGTCGTCGAGCTGGCGACGCGCACCGGGGCTCTCGTGGTGGCCGAGGGCATCGAGTCCGCATCACAGCTTGGTCCTTTGACCGCGCTCGGGATCGAGGCGGGCCAGGGATACCACCTCGGGCGACCCGGACCGATCGAACAGGCTGTCCCACTGGCAGAGCCGGCGGGGGTTGGCATGGCCGGCTGGCGGCAATCGATCGGCCTCCCCTCCGTCACCTGAGTGCGGCCCGCAGGAGACGCTCGGCGTCCCGGACCAGGTCAGGGTCGTCGCCCGGGCGATCAGCCGCCGGCAGCCACATGATGCGCGGTTCGTGACGGAACCAGGTGAGCTGGCGCTTGGCGTACTGGCGCGTGCGCAGCGCCGTGACGTCGATTGCCCGGTCAAGGCTCCACTCCCCCGCCAGGTGGCGTGCCGCCTCGCGGTAGCCGTGGCCGCCCATTGGTCGAAGACTTGTTTCAAAACCGGCATCCAGCAGCGTACGCACCTCGTCGAGGAGGCCACCGGACTCGAACATCGCCCGCGCTCGTTCATCAATGCGGCAGTACATCACCTCCCGAGGGCGGCTGATCGCGATCATCGCCACCCGACCGGGATAGGGATCTGCGGCCCGAATTGTTCCCCCATAACCGGCCTCGAGGCGCTCCAGCGCTCGAATCACGCGACGTGGATTGCGCACATCGGTCCGCGCTGCCGCGATCGGGTCGATGTTGCGCAGGCGTGTCACCATCGCGTCGAGCCCGCTGCGCTCGAGCTCGCCGGTGAGCCGGGAATGGACCTCCGACGCCCATGCTTCGGGAGCGTACTGGTGACCGTCCAGTAGGGACCCGATGTAGAGGCCCGTGCCTCCGACCAGCATCGGCAGCCGTCCGCGTTCGGCGATCTCTGGCAGACGTTCGCGCGCGAGCTCGACCCATTGGGCGACCGTGAAACGTTCATGAGGATCCGCTACGTCGAGGAGGTGATGCGGCACAAAGCCGCGCGCGGTCATCGATGGCTTTGCCGTCCCGCAGTCCATGCCGCGATAGACCTGGCGCGAATCCGCCACGATGATCTCGATCGGCAGGCGACCGGCGAGCGCCATGGCCAAGTCGCTCTTGCCGGTTGCCGTGGGTCCGACGATGCCAAGCAGAGGCGATGGTCCCGTCACACCTCGATGAGGCGCTGCACCTGCTCGATGGCGCTGGCGCGACCGGTCGCCGGCGAGGCGGTGATGACGACGGCATTCAGTGCAACCGGTCCCTCGGCGACGGTAAAGCGCGTGGGCAGGTGCCCGGTGAAGCGCGGGAGAACCGTTTCGAGGCTGAAACCGATGATCGAGTCGCGTGGCCCGGTCATCCCGATGTCGCTGATGTAGGCCGTGCCCTTCGGCAGGAGTCGCGCGTCGGCGGTGGGCACGTGGGTATGCGTACCAACCACGCCCGAAACGCGTCCATCCAGGTACCAGCCCATCGCGTTCTTTTCGGACGTGATCTCGCAGTGGAAGTCCAGGATCCGAATCGGCGGCAGAGGCTCGGCGGCCTCGTCAAGCAGCTCATCGAGCTTGATGAATGGAGAGTCGAGCTGGTTCATGAAGACGCGGCCCATCGCGTTGATCACGGCTATTTCGTCACCGTCATCGGTGTGGTGGATGAGCCAGCCGCGCCCGGGAGCTGCGTCTGGATAGTTGATCGGGCGCAGGACTGGCCGATCGGTATTCAGATAGTCGTAGATCTCGCGCTTATCCCAGATGTGGTTGCCGCTGGTGATGACGTCGACCCCGCCGCCCAGCAGTTCCTCCGCCAGGCTGGGCGTGAGTCCCGCTCCGGCGGCCGTGTTCTCGCCATTGGCGATGACCATGTCGAGCTCGAGCTCACGACGCAGATCCGGCAAGGTCTGCATGACCGCCAGGCGGCCCGGCTTGCCGATGATGTCGCCGATGAGGCAAATGCGAAGCTCGCCCGTTGCCGTCGTCACCGCGCGTAGTCGACCGCACGCGTCTCGCGGATGACGGTCACCTTGATCTGCCCCGGATACTGGAGCTGTTCCTCGATCTTCTTCACGACGTCACGTGCCAACCGGCTCGACGCGATGTCATCGATGTCCTCGGGCCGCACCAGGATGCGGATCTCACGTCCCGCTTGAATGGCGAAGCAGCGCTCGACGCCGGGAAAGCTGAGCGCGATCTGCTGAAGGTCGTCGAGGCGCTTGACGTAGTTGTCGAGATTCTCGCCGCGGGCGCCGGGTCGGGAGGCGCTGATGGCATCAGCGATCTGGACCACGGTCGCCTCGACCGACTCTTGCTCGACTTCCTGGTGATGGGCCGCAACGGCGTTGCATACCACCGCGCTCACGCCATACCGGGACGCAATGTCGCCGCCGATGGCGGCGTGCGGCCCTTCCACCTCGTGGTCGACCGCCTTCCCGATATCGTGCAGGAGGCCGCCTTTCTTCGAATCGCTCACGTTGGCGCCGATCTCGGCCGCGAGCATGCCGGCCAGGCGCGCCGTCTCCACGACGTGGTCAAGCACGTTCTGGCCGTAGCTCGTGCGGTACTTGAGCCGGCCGATGAGCTTGATCAGCTCCGGGTGCAGCCCCGGGACGCCGGCGTCATAGGCGGCCTGCTCGCCGGCCTGGCGCATGACGACCTCGATTTCAGACTGGCACTTCGCGACCGTCTCTTCGATGCGTCCGGGGTGGATGCGTCCGTCGCTGATGAGCTTCTCCAGCGCCATGCGCGCCACCTCGCGCCGCACGGGGTCGAATCCGGACAGCACGACGGCCTCCGGCGTGTCGTCGATGATGAGATCCACGCCGGTGGCCTGCTCCAGGGCGCGGATGTTCCGGCCCTCGCGACCGATGATGCGGCCCTTCATCTCGTCGTTCGGCAGGTGGACGACCGTGACTGTCGCTTCCGACGTGTGGTCGGCGGCAATGCGCTGCATGACGGTGGTCAGGATGCGTCGCGCCTTGTCGTCCCCTTCCTCGGAGGCGTGACGTTCGATCTCACGTACGCGGTGCTGCGCCTCGGCCTCCGCTTCGTCCACGATCCGGCCAATCAGCGATTCGCGCGCTTCGTTGACGGACAGACCCGACACGCGTTCCAGCTCGGTGAGCTGTCGCTGTTGGAGCTCGGCCAGCTGTGACTTCTCTGTTTCGAGGTCACGCACGCGATCCGCAAGGGCGGCGTCGCGGCCTTCGAGTGCGGCGATCTTTCGGTCGAGCCCCTCTTCACGGTCGAGCAGTCGCTGTTCGGTGCGCTGCAGCGTGGCGCGCTGCTCCCGCGCTTCTTCTTCCGCGGCCCGACGAAGATGGAGCGCCTCGTCCTTGCCCTCGAGGACGATCTCCTTCTGCTTGGTGCGTGCCTCGGCGACCAGGCGCTCGGAATAGTGCTCGGCGTGCTTGACGCCACTGGTCGCGATAATGCGACGGGTAACAAAACCGACGGCGATCCCGACGATGGCGGAGACCGCCGCCACGATGATGACGACGAGTTCAGGCATTGGCTCCCCCGTATGGTTGGAGCCCGGATGGGCGATGTCGCGCCCGCTGAGGCGGGCGCATCGGTCAGACGATC
The DNA here is from genome assembly GCA_038255505.1 of Candidatus Limnocylindria bacterium. Classification (GTDB taxonomy): domain Bacteria; phylum Chloroflexota; class Limnocylindria; order QHBO01; family QHBO01; genus JACDBZ01. The sequence goes on along the minus strand of JBBSLF010000027.1, from coordinate 10,331 downwards.
TAAGGGCAGCGAGTGTACCCCAACTCGAGACTTTGTCTCCGAGAGCGGTCAGGCCGAGAAGATGCGGCCGATGAGACGTACCTGGTCAAGATCGTGCGGCAGCATGTCCTGGAGCATGATTCGTTGCGTGCCCTGCGCCTCCAGCGCGCGGACGCGTTCGTGCGCCTCGTCGGGCGTGCCCATGATCCATCGCTTTCGCCGTTCGGCCAGCCACGCCTCGCCATTGGCATCGGACTGACCGAGCGCGGCCAACAGGTCCGCGACCCGCGTACGCAGGTCCGTCTCGCTCTCGGCCACCAGCACTCCGGTCATGGCGGAGTAGACGATCTCATCCGGGTCACGGCCGATCGTCTCGCAGGCCGCGCGCACGCGGCGGTATGCGGCCGGAACATCGTCGGGCGACGCCGAGTTCAGGTTGAACTCATCACCGTAGCGAGCGACCAGGCGCGCCAAGCGCCCGAATCCCTTGCCGCCGAAGATGATGTGCGGATGGCGGCGACCTCCCCGCGCGACCTCCCCATGGCGCGACGAACCGCGTACCCGCCAGTAGGATCCGTCGTACGACCACCCGTCGGGCTCGGTCCACAGTCCGTGAAGGATGGCCATCTGCTCTTCGAGCATGTCATAGCGCTCGTCAATGTCCGGGAAGGCGATGCCGAGCTGCGCGTGCTCGTCGGCATTCCAGCCGGCACCGAACCCTGATTCAATGCGTCCACTCGCCATCTCGTCGACGGTCTGGATCACTTTGGCGAGGTTGCCCGGAACGCGAAACGTGACCGGCGAAACCAGGACTCCTAATCGGATGGTGGTCGTCTCGCGCGCAAGGCCGGCAAGCGTGGCCCAGGCATCGGTCGTGGGCAGACCGGATTCGCCGGGAAAGCTGGAGTAGTGGTCGGAACGGAAGAAAGCCTCGATGCCAGCATCCTCGGCGGTGCGAGCGAGGGCCAGGATCTCTTCATAGCTGAGCCCCTGCTGGGGCTCGGTCATCAGCGCGTATCGCATTCTGCAAGCCTAGACTGATGCGGCCTCGCCCGCAGTCACCCTCGCGCCCGGGTTGTGCGCGATGACCCCCGCGCGTCGGCGTAGTGCGCCAGAAACCGCTCAAGGTCCGAACGCGCGATCGTTTCGGCGATGACGTCCAGCGGGAGGTCCTCGAGCCGGCGAAATCGCACGCAGCTCTTTCCCATGTCGAGTTTCTTGCCCGATTCCGCCCAGCGCTCGTGGAACCATGTTTCGGTGGTCGGGTCCCCGTAAACGCTATTCAGGTACAGGCTCATGTAATGCTTTTGGCTGGCCAGTTCGGCAAGTCCGAGCGGCTGGCCGTTGTACGTGTCACCGAATCGCTCGAGGGGCACGTACCACCCGATCATGCCGTGTTGCATTCCCTCCACGAATCCCTCGGGAAGGTTGGTTCGGATTACATCGCGGACCGCGGAGATCGCGACTCGTCGATCGTCCGCCAGCGACCGGATGTATTCGTCGGGCGTTCTCAGGTCATTCATGCTCATTCCCTTCATCTCGCAGGGTCGAACGAACTGTTTCCGGGTCGAATCCGCGTCGAACCAGGTACATGCCAATGCGTTGCAGCGCCTTTCGCTCCTCGGGAATCGGACGCCCACGGAGATGTCGCTCGAGTGCACCGCGGGCCCGCTCTCGCTCGGTCCCGGGCAAGGCAACGTCCTCGGGCGCACGTTCCGGCGCCGCATGCTCATCACGGTAAGCCTCGATCACTTCGTGCGGCACCCCATGCTGTCGCAGCTCGAATTCGATCATCCGTCTGCCGCGGGGGCCATGACGATCGCGTTGTTCGCCCCACCACCGCGCGAAGGCCGCATCGTCGAGATATCCGAGATCGGTCAGACGCTTCGCCGCCGCTCCCATCACGTCGTCGGTCGCACCGGCGCGACGCAACCGGCGCTCAAGCTCCCAGCGGGTGCGCGGTCGGGTCGCCAGAAAGCGCAGTGCGATTTCGATCGCAGCAGGCGTGTCGGGCGGCTCGGGGCGCTCCCGACGTGCGCGACGGTGCGCCATCGATGCTGACGTCTACTTTGCCTCGCTGATGCCTTCGACCCCGATCTCGATGCTCGCGACTTTGCCACGGATCTCATCGTCGATCTTGCTGGCGATCTCGGGATTCTGCTTGAGGAATTCCCGCGCGTTCTCGCGGCCCTGGCCTAGGCGCACGTCGCCGTAGTTGAACCAGGCGCCTGTCCGCGACAGAATGCCCGCCGCGATGCCCACGTCGAGCAGTCCGCCCTCGACGCTGATGCCCTCGTTGTACATGATGTCGAACTCGGCGACCCGAAACGGGCTTGCGACCTTGTTCTTGACGACCTTGACGCGCGAGCGAGAGCCGACGGCATCGGTCCCGGTCTTGAGCGTCTCGATGCGCCGGATGTCCATGCGCACGCTGGCGTAGAACTTCAACGCCTTGCCACCGGGCGTGGTCTCCGGGCTTCCGAACATGACGCCGATCTTCTCGCGCAACTGGTTGGTGAAGATGAGGGCTGTCTGGCTGCGGTTGATGGCGCCGGTCAATTTGCGCAGGGCCTGGCTCATCAAACGCGCCTGGAGGCCCACAAAGGCGTCGCCCATGTCGCCTTCGATCTCGGCACGAGGCACGAGTGCGGCAACCGAGTCGATGATGACGACGTCGACGCCGCCCGAGCGGATGAGCGTCTCCGCGATTTCGAGCGCCTGCTCGCCCGTGTCGGGCTGGCTGACGAGCAGCTCGTCGACATCGACGCCCACATTCTTGGCGTAGCCCGGATCAAGCGCGTGCTCCGCGTCGATGAAAGCCACGACGCCGCCATTGCGCTGCGCATTGGCAGCCACGTGGTAGCAGAGCGTCGTCTTGCCGCTCGACTCGGGGCCGTAGATCTCGGTGATTCGGCCGCGCGGCACCCCGCCCACGCCAAGGGCCAGGTCCAGCGCGACCGACCCGGTCGATACCGCCGGAACGTTCTGCGCGACCCGGTCGCCGAGACGCATGATCGCGCCTCGCCCGAACTGCTTTTCGATCTGAAGAATGGCAGCATCGACGGCGCGACCTCGCTCGCCACTTCCGTCTTTGGTTCCGTTCTTAGCCGTTGGGCTCTGGGCTACCGCCACCGCTGCTTCCATGTCAGGTACCGCTCCTTGTTCGTGTTTGCGCCCCGGTGGCTTCAGCTCACCCCTCGTCCTGAGGGTTCGGGTCCTGGGGCTCTGGTTCGCGTTCCTTGCGCTTTGGCTTGATCAGCTCGACAGGTCGCGTCGGCGGTTGATAGCTTGGTACGACCGACCCGGTCGCGCCTGGTGCACCGATGGAACCGGGCTGGTTCTTCGGGGCCTTCTCCTTCGCCTTGCGCTTCGGCTCCTTCTTGGGTCGATCTCGGCCCTTTGCCATCGCTCGAACCTCCGAATGCGTGAGCCGGTCGAGCTGCGCCCATCATGCGCGACAGCCAATTACCGGCCGCTTATCTGGCGCTTACCGGGGCGCCACACCCATGCATCGATTCTACGCCTCGCGTCGTGACAGCTTGTCCGACACGTTTCCGGTCATTCTACACCGCGTCATACAGTGTCATACGTCGCGACTCACAGGCCGCTCGCTGCGGATGTCCGTGCAAACGCCGCCGTCACGCGCTCGCGCAGTGGTGCGAAGGACCCGTCGGTCAGCGACTCGCGCAGGCGGCGCATGAGCTCGAGGGTCCAGGTGACGTTGTGGACCGATGCGAGCCGGTACGCCAGCAGCTCGCGCGCGCGGAATAGGTGAGCGAGGTACGCGCGTGAATGGTTCGTGCATGCCTCGCAGGCGCAAGCCGGATCGATGGGGCCCGGGTCATCCTGAACCGCGGAATTGCGGAGGTTGAGGCGGCCGGCATCGGTCCAGACCTGGCCGGTGCGGGCCACCCTCGTGGGCAGGACGCAGTCAAACAGGTCGATCCCCCGTTCGACCGCAGCGAAGAAGTCGACCGGCGAGCCGACGCCCATCAGATACCGCGGGCGAGCATCGGAGCCGAGCGCATCGCTCACGACGTTCAGGGTGGCGGCCATGTCGGCCTTCGACTCCCCCACCGATAGGCCGCCGATCGCAATTCCATCGAAGGGTAGAGCGCTGATCGTTGTCGCTGACATGCGGCGCAGCGAGGGATCCACGCCACCCTGGATGATGCCGAAGACGGCCTGGTCGGGCCGTCCGCGCGCTTCCAGCGAGCGCTCCGCCCAGCGGTGGGTCCGCTCCATGGCCTCGACGATCTGTTCACGCGGCAGGCCTGGGTCGACCAACTGGTCGAGCGCCATCGCGATGTCGGAACCCAGGAGCGCCTGGATCTCCATGGCGCGCTCCGGCGTGAGCCGATGCGTTGAGCCATCGAGGTGCGAGGTGAATGTCGCGCCGTCGTCGTCGACGCGTCGAAGGTGGGCCAGGCTGAACACCTGGAATCCGCCCGAATCGGTCAGGATCGGTCCATCCCAGCTCATGAACCGATGCAGCCCGCCCAGTCGGGCGACCCGTTCGGCGGTCGGACGCAGGTTGAGGTGGTAGGTGTTTCCGAGGATCATCTGCGCACCGGCTGTCCGCAGGTCACCCGGCGTCAGAGCCTTGACGGTTGCCTGCGTGCCGACTGGCATGAATTGGGGCGTGTCAATCCCGCCATGAGATGTGAGAATGCGGCCCAGCCGGGCGCGCCCGACGTCGGTCGATGCGAATGAGAACGTGATCGGAGCGTGCAGTGACACCGCCGGAGAGGATAGGCTACGTGCACTACGGAGAGGTGACCGTCGCGTGCGACTGACTGAATGGCCGCGTATGCCGTTCCTGAACGACGAGGTGAAGGAATGGATCGGCATGGAGCTGGAAAGCCTCGGCGTCGAGGATCTGGCCGTCTATGTCCTGGAAGCCGGCACCGAGGGCGATGAGCGTCGGGTGATGGTGGCAACCGAGGTGGGCCTGCTCGACCATCGGTATGCCCCCTTTGGGTCTTCAGCCCGATACCGGCTGGCGATGCTGATGTATCCGTGGCAGGTCCTGCGTGGTGTCGAGTTGCGGGCCGACACGTTCCGCCTGTGGGCGCGCGAGCACCGCACTCGCTGGTCGTTCCGCCTGAATCACCCGCATTTCGAGGCCGCGACCGAATCAGCGGATCTGGGCCAGGCTTTGTGTGACCTGGCGCGTGTCTGCGCGGTGATGGCCGAGCCGTTCGGCGTTCCGGCCGGTCGTGTCGCCAGCGATGTGCCGGGTGTCATCCCGGGAGGCCCGCGACCCCTCCCTGCGGCCGAGCCAGAACCGGCGACCGAGGCTGATGCCGAACGAGCCTCGCCCGATAGCGATCCTGCAGGACCACCGGCCGACGACGAGACCGAGCAGCAGCGATCGACCGCGGTGCCGATTGGCGAGGGGGAAGAAGTTCTCGCTCTGACGGACGAGGAGCGCGAAGCGGTTCCGACCCGCTCCGACGACCAGCACTCGTAGGTTTCAGACGATCAGCATGGCGTCGCCGAAGCTGAAGAACCGATAGCCGCCTTCGAGCGCGACCCGATAGACATCGAGCAGGCGATTCCTGGCCGCCATGGCATCAGCCTCCGCCATTCCGGCCTGGACGAAGGCAGTCACGAGCAGCAGGAGCGAGCTGCGGGGAAGATGGAAATTCGTGATGAGCGCGTCGACGGTTGCGAACGGATACGGAGGGGTGACGTAGAGCTCGGTCCAGCCGGTCGCCTCGGTGGTCCGGGCGGCGGTCTCAAGGACGCGGACAGTCGTCGTGCCCACCGCCACCACGCGGTCCGCAGCATTCATTGCCGCTCGTGTTGCCGCCGGGATCTCGTACCATTCGCGGTGAATGTGATGTTCATCCACGAACAGACCTTCGAGCGGTCGAAAGGTATCGAGACCGACGTGGAGCGTGACCGATGCGCGCCGCACCCCGCGTGTCTCCAGTGACGCGAGCAGTTCGGGCGTGAAGTGCAGTCCGGCGGTTGGTGCGGCCGCCGAGCCGAGCGGTTGGGCGTAGACGGTCTGGTATCGATCCGGCGGCGCAGATCGGTCGTGAATGTACGGCGGTAGCGGCATCTCTCCGGCCGCGGCGATGATGGCGTGCGGATCGCCGACGAATGTGACGGAGCGCGTCCCATCGCCGATGCGCTCCCCCACCGCCACCCGATTGCCCGATCGGAGGGTCACGATCGAACCGACGGCGAGGCGCCGCGAGGGACGCACGAGCGCCTCCCACCGCATCGGATCATCGTCGAGGGGACGCAGGAGGAGTACCTCGGCGGCACCGCCTCCCTGACGCGTGCCCGTCAGCCGCGCGGGGATCACGCGCGAGTCATTGACGACGAGGAGATCACCGGGCCTCAGCCACTCGCCGACATCGCGGAACCGGGCATGGTGCAGGGCATCGGCGGCACGATTGACGACGAGGAGGCGCGAAGCATCTCGCGGCTCGGCCGGGGTCTGCGCGATCGCATCGGCGGGCAGCTCGTAATCGAAGTCGTCGACGCGCAGTCGCAGGTCAGTCACGGGTGAAAGCGTAGCGCCCGGCCGGGTTGACCGGTCGGGCGCCATCGGTTCGGAAGCGAGCTATCCCGCCGGGGTGATCACACCCTGGAGCCACGGGATCATGAAGTAGATGAAGAATGCGGCGGCGGCCAGCCACATCAGCGGATGCACCTCGCCCGCTCGTCCTCGGACCGTCTTCAGGAAGACGTAGGACACGAACCCGGCCGCAATCCCGGTCGTGATCGTGAACGTGAGTGGCATGACGATGGCCGTCACGAGCACGGGGAACATCTCGTCGATGTCTCCCCACTCGAACTCGCGCGCGATCATGAACATGAGGAAACCCACGATCACGAGTGCCGGTGCGGTCGCCTGGGCAGGCACGATGCCCGCGATCGGGGCGATCAGGATGGCCAGGAGGAACAGCACGCCCACCACCACCGCGGTGAGCCCGGTGCGTCCCCCTTCGGAGACCCCCGCGGCCGACTCGATATAGGTGGTGTTCGAGCTGACCCCGAAGGCACCGCCGGTGATGGCGGCGACCGAGTCGACGACGAGCACGTTGCCGACATCCGGCAGCCGCCCGTTCTCATCGACCAGTCCAGCCTGCTCGCCCACGCCGATCACCGTGCCCATGGTGTCGAAGAAGTCCGACAGCATGAGGCTGAAGATCACGAGGCCGACGATGAGGACCGGGGCCACCGTCCAGACTTCGAGCATGGCGCCGATCGGCTGCCCGATGGTCTGGAAGTTATCGAGACTGAACGAGAAGAAGTAGCCGCTGGCATCGGCCGGAAGAATTGCCGTCCCCGGCAAGAAGCCAGAGTTCTCGGCGCCCACCACGGCGTTGAGGATGATCGCCACCACGGTCGTGAACACGATGCTGATGAGCAGCGCACCGCGAACGGAGAGCGCGATGAGCGCCAGCGCAAGCGCCAGCCCGATCACGAACGTCAGCGTCGCGACGTTCAGAATCCCCGCCGGAACCACCGGCGGAACACCGGGGCCAACGGAAACGAACCCACCATTTACCAGACCGATGAAGAGGATGAAGAGCCCGATGCCGACGGCGATCGCGCGCTTCAGGTTCATGGGAATTGCGTTCATGATGGCCTCGCGCAGGCCGGTGAGCACGAGGACCAGGATGATGAGGCCTTCCCAGATGATGATGGCCATCGCCTGCTGCCAGGTGAAGCCTCTCGTCAGGATCAGCTCGAAGGCGACGACCGCGTTCAGGCCCAGCCCCGCCGCGAGGGCGAACGGATAGTTCGTGGCGAGTCCCATCGCGATGGTGAGAATGCCCGCCGCCAGTGCCGTGGCCACCGCGACCGGGATGAAGGGCGGACCAAGCCCATCGAGCGGGCCGCCGCTGAGGATGCTCGGGTTCACGAAGATGATGTAGGCCATGACCATGAAGGTCGTCAGGCCGGCACGAATCTCGATCCCCGCTGTTGTCCCCCGCTCGGTGAGCTTGAAGTAGGAGTCGAGCCCGCCGCCCCCGCCGTCTGGTTGCCGCGGCGCTGCGGGTTCGCTCCTTGGTATATCGGTTCGCTCCACTCGGGTCACCCTCCGCTCCGTGTGCGCAACCGCGAGGTCCGACACCTGTGTCGGGCGGTGCCGTCGCGCAGCCTACTCCGCGGAACGTATCGAGCGAGCGTAAAACTCGCAAACCGCTACCCGGGTCCAATTCGTGGAAGGCATCAGTTCTACGAGTCGAAGAGGCCGGGCTGGGCCGATGTGCCTGCGGGCGGTGTCATGCGCAGGTGCTCCCAGCCGCCGGAGGTCAGCTGGCGGCCGCGCGGCGTGCGAGCCAGCATCCCGATCTGCATCAGATAGGGCTCGACCACGTCCTCGATCGTTTCGATCGGCTCACTGACGGTGGCGGCCATGGTCGCCAGGCCCACGGGTCCTCCAGCGTGATGCTCGGCCATGGCGCGCATGAGCTGGCGGTCCATGGCGTCGAGGCCGCGATCGTCGATCTCGAGCAGCGCCAGCGCATCGGAGGCCAGCGCCTCGGTCACGCCCCCGTCGCCCCCGCCGCGCACCTGGGCATAGTCGCGCACGCGCTTGAGCAGTCGGTTCGCGATACGCGGGGTGCCACGCGATCGGGCCGCCACGAGGGCGGCGGCGTCATCGGTCAATGACACGTCGAGGATCTCGGCGGACCGGCGCAGGATCCGTTCGAGCTCCGTTTGCGTGTAGTAGTCGAGGCGGTAGGTCACCCCGAACCGATCGCGCAGCGGCCCGGTGATCGCTCCCACGCGGGTGGTGGCGCCGATGACTGTCAGGTGCTCGATCTGGAGCCGAACCGACCGCGCGCCCGGCCCCTTGCCGAGCACGACGTCGAGCGCGAAATCCTCCATGGCCGGGTACAGGATCTCTTCCACGGCATGGCTGAGCCGATGAATCTCGTCGATGAACAGCACGTCGCCCTTGCCCAGCGAGGTCAGCACCGCTGCGAGGTCACCGGCACGCTCGATGGCTGGTCCGGAGGTCGTCCGGATCTGGGCGCCCATCTCGGCTGCCACGATGTTCGCGAGCGTCGTCTTGCCGAGCCCTGGGGGACCGTACAGGAGCACGTGGTCAACTGGTTCGGACCGATGCTGCGCCGCGTCGATCAGGATGGCGAGGTTCTGCTTGACTCGATCCTGCCCGGCAAACTCATCCAGCCGTCGAGGGCGGACGGTCGACTCGAGGGCGAGCTCTTCCTCCGCGATCTCGGTGGTCGTGATGCGCTCGATCGTCATCGGTCGATTCTAGTGGAGCGCCTCGTCCGCCCACAGACGGATGAGATCACGGTGCGCCGACCATGACTCCCAGACCGATTCTGCCCATGCGCGCACCAGGTGCCCATGCTCGTCCGCGCTCGTCGCGGCGAGCACGTCCAGTACTGTCAGCTCGTACATGATCGGCGGCTCGAGCCACTGCCAATCGCGACTCTCGCCGGCAAGGCGCTGCGTGATCGGATTGAGCCGTCGCATGTCCATGTTGTGCTCGAGCCAATGACAGAGGCCGATGAGGTGCAGCGCCACCGACTGGCGCTGCCGCCGATCGTTCGTGCCGGGGTGCTGGACCGTGTACACATCGACGGTGTGACGGTGAATCCAGCCGTAGGCCGGGTCCTGGAACTCGCGGGCCAGGAGCTCCCCAAAGGCCGCCCAACAGGCCGGTGATGCACCGATGTACTCGTGCACGGCCCCGTTGTGCAGAGCAAAGAAGGTCGCGCCGCAACCGGGACAGGGCTCGATGAGCGCGGCGAGATCCTCGGGCGTGTCAACATCGGGAACATGCTCCTTCACGTCGACTTCCGTGACGAGCTCTCGATGCTGGGCGAGGATCGCCCGCAGCCCCTCGTCGCCGGAAGCCTCCGTCGCAAGCTCGAATGCCTCCCGGAGGAGAAGCACCGGCGGGCCGATACGACCGTGCGCCCTGGCCGCCACGACCGGTCGATCACCACGGGCCGCATCCAGGATGGCGGTCAACGTGTCGCGACTGACGGTCGGCTGGTCGCCGAGCAACACCATCGCCGCGTCGGCTTCCGCAGCGACCGCGGCCAAGCCGAGCCTCAGCGACTGGCTCATGCCTTCGGACGGCGCATCATTGATCACTGGAACGACGTTGCCCGGAACCGTCAACGTGGGCGAAACCACGACGATGACCGGCGCGAGCCCCGCGTCGGTTGCAACCTGCGCAATGATCTCGAGCATTGTCCGTCCGCCGACCCGCGCGATCTGCTTCGGCGACCCGAAGCGGCTGGAGGCACCGGCAGCGAGGATGACGGCGGCGGTCTGCATCGGCCCATTCTGGTGGTTGCGCGACCGCGACTTTCCTTCACGCTGACGCGTAGGATCAG
>JBBSLF010000026.1:0-18579 GCA_038255505.1 Candidatus Limnocylindria bacterium | reverse complement strand
GGAATCCCCGCGCGAAGTCATACGGCGCAGTTGCCTGGCCGTTCAGCGTTTGCTCGGCCAATGCCTCAGGATCGGTCGACCACGGTGTGAACCGGACGCCACGTCCGTCAACCAGGGTGACGTTGGGTCGGTCCCATGACAGCGATCCCAGCCGCTCCGCGGCCGCCGCCGCCGAACGCGCGCGAAGGGTTGTGTGCCACGCATCGTCGCCCGCGAGGCGCAGCGGAAACGATCGACCACCGAGCGTCACCTTCGGCAGTTGGCTGGCTACCCTCTGCACCGCGTCTCGAGTGCCGCCGATAACGGCGAAGGACCCGAGTTCGAGCGCGCGCGCGGCGTCATCGGTGTCAGTCGCGAGCGCGGCGTCGATGGCAGCCGATCGTGCGGGATCGGTCTTCCAAGAGTCGTTGGTAAGCGGATAGATGAGCTCGGCACCGGATGCTCCGTCGGGAAGCGGCTCCTCGGCCGCCAGCGCCATCTGCTGCACCAGGCGGAAGGCGTCGTCGAAGCCCAGCACGCCGGAGGCGGCCAGGGCGGTGTACCAGCCGGTCGAGCTGGCCACGACCACGACGACCTCGTGGTCATCGGCGATGCGCTCGGCGTCCATCAGGCTGCACAGGAAGGTGAGCGGCCAGGCATTGCTCGCTCGCTGGTGAATCGCGGGATGGAACGCCTCCGCGCGGTCGATTTCCACCAGTGATGGGAGACCGGCGGTGCTGCGCAGCTCTTCTGCACGCCGTACCCACGGATGTGCGGCCGGCAGCGATCCGAGCGAGCTGCCCGTGTACGAACCACGCCCCGGAAACGCGACCGCGGCTCGGCTCACGCCGATGGCCTGCTGGTCTGGCGGCGGCGTCCGACCGCTCTCATCGACGCCGCCACAATCTGGTCGACGCCGACCAGGACTGCCGCCGTGGCGGGACCGAGTGGAACGAACGAGTCGACCGCCCGGACTGATCCGAGACGTCGTCCGATGCGCCGCTCAGCGAGGTCGGCGACGATCGCATCCGCCACGCCGCCTCCGGTGGCGCGACACTCGTCGATGACGACGACCGTCTCGACTTCGGTGGCGTGGGCCCGGATGGCCTCGAAGGGAAGTGGATTGAGCCAGCGTAGGTCGATGACCCGGACCCGCAGGTCATGTTCATCGGCCAGGCGTCGTGCGGCCTGGATGCTGAGGCGCAACCCGTTGGCGTAGCTGATCAACAGCAAATCGGCATCGGCATCGGCTTGGCCGTACACGCCAACTTCGCCGGGCAGGAGCACGTCGGGTGGTGCGGGATAGTCCGTCAGCCAGCCGCCGTCGCCAACGGCGTGGAGGTCCCTCTCGTGATAGAGGGCGATCGGCTCCAGGAATACGACCACCCGGCCGTCCTCCGCGGCCATCGCCACCGCACCGCGAAACATGCGCGCGGCATCGTCACCTCGGGCGGGAACCGCAAGCACGAGTCCCGGAATATCGCGCAGCGCGCCGACCGAGTTGTCGTTGTGAAAGTGCCCACCGAAACCCTTCTGGTAAGCCAGACCAGCGACGCGCACGACCATCGGGTTGCGGAATTGACCCGAGCTGAAGAATTGAAGTGACGCCGCCTCCCCCCGCAACTGGTCGAGCGCATTGTGGATGTAGGCGAGGTATTGGATCTCCGGAACGGGCAACAGGCCGATGTGCGCGGCACCCTGCGCGATGCCGAGGATGCTCGTCTCGTCGAGCAGGGTGTCGAATACGCGAGCCGCCCCAAACCGCTTGTGCAGTCCGTTCGTGATGTTGTACACGCCGCCCTTGCGCGCGAGGTCCTGGCCGAACAGGAGGAGCTCGGGACGGCGCAGGAGTTCATCAGCAAGCGCGGCGTTCAGACATCCGGCCATGGTGCGTGCCGTTGGCGCGACGGCGGCCTCCGGCAGCGTCGGCCCGAATGATGCGCTGCGTTCCTCGGTGGTGGCCAGCGGCGTGCGTGCACGTTCGGCCACACGATCGGCATGGTACGGCGCGAGGGGCGAGGTCACCTCCTCGGTCGTCTGAAGGCGCGGACGGCTGGCAGCCTCGTCGGCCACGGCCATGACCCGCTGCCGCGTCTCGGCCACGAGCTCACGCAGCTCAGTCGGAGTCGCCGCGCCGGTCTCAACCAGGCGGCGGGCGTTTCGCAATAGGGGATCGCGGCCCTCGACATCCTGGATCTCGGCCAGGGAGCGGTAGGTGGGCTCGGCGTCGCTGCCGGCATGACCCCACAGGCGGACGGTGCGCAGATGCAGGAATGCCGGCTGGCGCGTGCTCCGAACGTGGTCAATGGCTGTTCCGACAGCATCCCACACGTCGTCGAGCTCTCCGTCGGCGTCGAGATATCGGAGGTGCGGCTGGTTGCCGAACGTGTCGGCAATCCAGCCCTCGGGGGTCGGGACGCTGATGCCGGTGCCGTTGTCCTCGCACACGAGCAGCAGCGGCATCTGCTGGCCCAGGCGCACCGCGTAGCGCGCCGTGTTGATGGCCGACAGCGCCGTCGCGTGGTTGGCGCTGGCGTCACCGAATGAGCAGGCGATGATGGCATCCGCGGGCAGGCCGCTGGCGACCCCCAGCCGCTTGGCGCGCGACAGGCTGAACGCCAGCCCCATGGCCTTGGGCAGATGGCTGGCAATGGTGCTGGTCTGTGGCGGGATCCACATCGCGCGGCTGCCCCATACCTTGTGCCGGCCCTGGGCGATCGGATCGTCACTCGAGGCAGCTACGCCGAGCAGCGAGTCCATGACGGGCGAGCTACCGGCCAATTGGCGCGCGCGCGCCATCACAAAGCCACCGGACCGATAGTGCAGGAAGGCCGGATCATCCACCCGGAGTCGCGCGCCGACGATCGCGTTGTTCTCGTGTCCCGCGGAGCCGATTGTGTAAAAGCTGCGATCCGTCTTCTTCAGCTCCCGCGCGGCGACATCGAGCTGGCGCGACGCGACCTGGTCCTCGAACACTTCCATGGCTCGAGCGACCGTCAGAGCGCCCCCGTCCCGGAGGTGCGCGCGGGGACCGAGCCGGGCGACGACCGGCTCAGCGAGGGTCAGATATTCATCGAGTTGGTGCTCGACGATGGCGACGCGATCCCAGGTCATGCGGTGGGGCAGACTCGGCTGGATGTGGGGGGCACCCCATGATAGCGCCGCCGCTCGTCAGGATCTTCGGAAGGGGAAGTCTGCTCCACCACTGGCGGCCGCGACGGCGGTGGCCAGCGCCAAGTGGATGGCCATGGCGGCCACGGGCGACCAGAACAGGGGATGTCGAGCCAGGCGTCGGAGCATCGGGGTGCCTCCTGTGGAGCGCCTCGCCGACGGAAAGAGATGACCGGCGCTCGGGCGCGCTCACATGGAACCTGATGACCACTTACTGACCACTTACCAGCCGCTTACTGGACGCGGGTGTCTCTCTGGTGCCTTGATCCGGTCCGGGTTCACATCGTATATATGTATATACGTCGCGGGCAGATACAGCGCTCGCGGCGCGGTCGAAGCGACCGATCAGCCGCCGATGGAGATCAGGACAATTCCCAGGAGTGCCAGGGCGACGCCGACCTGGCCCAACCGTGGCAGGCGCTCGCCGAGGACGAGTCGGGCCAGCAGCATGGTGACGATGGGATAGAGCCCGGTCAGGGCCGCCGCCAGCCCGATGGGCATCTGGTCGCTCGCGACGACGTAGAGTGCATTGCCGCCCACGTCGAACAGCCCCGCCACGCCGACAATACGGAGCGGATATGAGCTCCGCTCGACCCGGCCGTAGGCGAGCGCGAAGGCGATGCCCGCTGAGGCGGTGCGGCTCAGGACGAGTGCCCAGAGCGGATCTCCGCCCTGCGCGGCGAGGTCGATCAGCACATACCAGGCTCCGAAACCCATTGCGGCCAGCCCGGCCAGCAGGATTGCCTGCCGCCCGAGCTCCCCACGTGACGCCCCACTTGCTGCCGCCGCCGCACCCGCGGCACAGCCGACCCCGAGGAGCTGGAGCGGAGCCACAGTGGCCCCCAGCAGTGCGCCGACAGTCAGCGGGATGGCCAGCGATCCCGCACCGCTCAGGGCGGTGACGAGGCCCATCGAGCCCAGCGACATCCCGCGGTAGAGGGCTGCAAGCCCCACGACCCCGGCGACTCCCGCGGCGAGGCCGATCAACGCGGAGCCGAGGTCGGGAAGGGGCGGACGGATGACGATCGCAGCCAGGAGCAGCGCGACGAGACCGATGCCGTGCGCGCCCGCCACGACCGGCAGCGCTCCGGCCCTGCGCGAGGCGACGGCTCCGGCGAAATCACCGGTGCCGAACGACAGCGCGGACAGGATGCCGGCACCGATACCGGAGACGGGCATGCACACCTCGAGGTCACTACGGGCTGATCGCGACTCTAGCGCAGCGCCCTCAGCGTCGCGTCGATGGTGCGGACGCCACTGATCTGATCTTCCCGGTGCAGTCGCCCGACGTCCAGCGTAGGCTAGGTCGCAACGACCGGTCAGCGAGCGCCGGATTCGAGACAGGGGAGCTGCCCGAGCATGTCCGTTATCACCACCACCGCCGCTGCGCCGGCCTGGCGTATTGCCGTCATCGGCCTCGTTGCAGTCCTTGCTGCGGGCATCGGCATTGCTCTGGGCAGCTTTCTGCTGACTACCCGCACGACCGTCGTCGGCGGCGGCGCTTCGTACGTGCCGGCCAGCGCGCCGTTCTACTTCGAGATGCGCCTGGAGCCTTCGGCTGACCAGGATGGCGCCCTGCGCCAGCTGCTTGGCCGTTTCCCGCCCATCGAGGGCGTTGACCTGGATCAGCCGCTGTACGCGCAGCTGACCGAGCAGCTCGACGAGATGCTGGCCGACGAGGACGTCGACGTGAGCTGGTCGGCGGATGTCGCGCCGTGGTTCGACGGACATGTCGGCCTTGCCGTCATGGACATCCCGCTCGACGCGTTGGCAGATGACCCGATCCCGTCGATGGTGGTCCTGGTCGGCGTCAGCGATTCGGCCGCGGCCGCCGTATCGATCGAGCGGCTCATCACCGAGTCGGACGGCGAGACCACCTTCAGCGAGCAGGTGCATGACGGCGTCACGATTCGCGTCGCCGGTGACGAAGGTGCCTACGCGCTCACTGACGACCAACTCCTGATCGCGCCAAGCGCCGCGGACATCATTGTCGCGCTCGACGCACACGACACGGGCACCACCACGCTTGCCGAGGTCGGTGAGACCACGCGATTGACCGATGCGCTGCCATCCGACTGGCTGGCCTTCGGAGTCTATGACTTGACCGATCTCATGGCGACGACGATCGCCGAAGGAGAGACCCAGTCCCCGGCCATGGTCGAGGCCTTCGCCGCACTGCTCGAGCATCAGCCCCTCCGTGGCGCGATGGCCTTCACCGCCGGCGGCGATCGACTGGCCGTTGACGTCGCGACCGATCTGCCGACCGGCCCGTTCGCGGTGACCAACGAGGATCGCGGCCTGGCGGCTGAAGTGCCGGCCGACACGCTCTATTACGCGGAGGCGGGCAACCTCGGCCTGACCTTGTCCGCCGTGATCGAGCCGATGAAGGAGGCCGCCGCCAGCGTGCCCGAGGGCGCGGAGCAGGTCGCAATGATCGAAGCAGCCCTCGGCGCCGACCTCGAGGAGCTGGTGAGCTGGATCGACGACGGTGCCGTGTCCATCGGCTTCGATGGCAGCCAGCCATACGGTGGCATGGTGCTGGTCCCGAACGACATGGCCGCCGCCGAGCGACGCCTCTCGCAGCTCATCTCGTTCGCGAGCCTCGCGGGCCTCGACCCGTCCAGCGGCGTCAGCACCGAGACGAGCGAGATCGGATCCGTCAGCGTGACCACCATCCGCTGGGAGGACCCCAACGCCTTGCCTCCCGACCCGATGCTGCCGATCCCGACGGGCGTCGCGGTGCAGATCGCGGTCACCGACGACCGCGCTCTCATCGGCCTCGGTGAGACGTTCGTGGGGCGCGTGTTGGAGCTCGATCCAGGCGACGGGCTTGCGTCGGTGGCACGGTACAGCGACACGGTCACCGAGCTTGGTGGTGCCACGAACACCGGCCTGGCCTGGATGGACCTGACCGGTATTCGCGAGGCGATCGAAAAGGCCTTCGCGACGGAGATCGAGTCGATGGATGCCGCCGGGTTCTACATGACCGAGATTCGGCCCTGGCTGATGCCGCTCGATCGGATCGTGGGGATCTCCCGGCTCGAAGGCGACGTGCACCTCCAGCGCAGCGTGCTCCTGATCGAGTGACGGCGCGTCCAGCCCCGCTCGAGCCACTTTTGGGGGCGCGGTCCGGCGAGCCAGGCGTGGCCGCGGCAGAAGAGCTGCTGACAGGGCATGGCTGCGCGCCCCACGCGTGGAGCAATGGTCCGGGAGACACGTACGTCGCGCACGAGCATGCCTACACGAAGCTGCTCGTGTGCGCAGAAGGGTCGATCACGTTCATCGTGGGTGAGGACGCCTTCGAGGTCGAGCTGGAAGCCGGTGACGGGTTCGTGCTGCCGCCAGGTACGCGACATTCCGCGGTGGTCGGCCCACACGGGTGTACCTGCGTCGAGGGTCATCGGCGATAGGGCTCAGCCGATGGCTCCCTGTGACGCCTCGCGGGCATCGATCTCGAATCGGTTGTCGTGGTACCAGCGCCTGCCGGACCGGCGTGCGCGCAGCGACTCGGCGAGATAGAGGAGCGGGAAGCGCCAGCCGTGCTGCTCCCATTGGTGGACGTGCGCCAACTCGTGCGCGAGCTCGGCATCGGTCATGAGGCGCCAGGCAAAGATGCGGTGCCCGAAGGTGATGGCCAGCCAGTTGGGCAGCACCCGGGCGCCGGGACGTCGCAGCCACGGCCAGACGTGGACGCGGTGCGTTCTCATCGGTCCAACGGACGAAGGAGCAGGTCGCGCCGGTCTCCCCAGTGCTTGAGAAACCGATAGAAGTTGCGCTTGCTGAGCCGATCCCGCTCGGTGTCCGGCAGCGAGGTGTACCCGCGATGGTCATGGCGCTCGAACGGCAGCGCTTCGGTGCGCATGGCGCGCCAGCCAGCGGCGCGGACGGCGAAGCTGAAGTCGAGATCGGCGTTCCGGTAGAAGCGAAACCGATGGTCGAAGCCGCGCACGGCCTGGAGAGCTTCGCGGCGGATGGCGAGGCAGTAGCCCTCGATGGCATCGACCTCGCCCGGCGGCGCGTCGACGAACTCGCGTCCGTCGCCACTGGTCACGCCCCAGCCGCCGGCGATCCCGACCGCCGGATCCTCGAGGGCGGCCAGGAGGGGAGTCGAGAAGTCGCCGATCGGCTCGAGCGACGTGTCCAACAGGACCGTGATCTCGCCGCGCGAGCGTTCCAGGCCGAGGGTCCGCGCATCGGCCCATCCCAGCCGCTGCGGGCTGTGCAGGATGGTCGGCTCGATCGGCAGGTCGTGCGCCGACAGCGGCGCGTCGAGGTCGAATGAGGGTGCGTTGGCGACGATGATCACCTCCCAGGGGACGGACGGCGGATGCGCTGCCAAGCCGGCCAAGAGGCGCGCGAAGTCCTCGGGGTGGTCATCGGCGACGACCTGGAGGGACAGGGCGACGCTGGCTGGATTGTCCAGGCTGGGCGGGGGAACGGCATCGGCGATGGCGATCGCGGGGCGGGCGGTCGAGCGACCGGGGCTGTCCTGCACCTCCCAACCCAGGGCGGCCATCTGCTCGCGCAGCGCATCGGCCCGTTCCCAATCGAGCGCTTCTCGTGCGGACTTCCGCTCGAAGATGAGGCGGCGGACCTCTTCGGGGATCTTAATTTCGGTCATCGAACGGAAGTACTCACTGGCTTGCCCACAACGTACCGGGCGGCGAAAGGGCACCGCAACCGTACTATCCGACCACGAGCCGCTCCTACCGCACCTGCCCGGTGCGCCGGCGCGCGAACAGTGCCAACACGAGGACGGAACGCACCAATGATGACAAATGAGGTCGGGAAGCTGCTCACGGCGGCCGAGGTCGCCGAGATGCTGCACCTGCACGTGAACACCGTCAAGCGTCTCGGAGATCGCGGCGAGCTGCCGTTCTTCCGCGTCTGCAAGCGCGGTGACCGCCGCTTCCGATACGACGACGTGCTCGAGTTCCTGCACCGCATCAAGTAACTCACCGCCATTCATGCTCCGGCGCCATGCCGGACAAGCCCCTGCAAGGGGGCAGCGCAACGACCGCCGAGGTGCCAATTCTCGGTGGTCGTTCGTTGTGCCGCATAATCGGCGCGACTCATGAGTGATGAACCGACGCTGCGCCTCGCCGAGGGGCGCCGCCTGCTTGATACCGGTGATCTCGACGCGGCGACGCGCATCCTCGCTCCGCTGACCGGACATCCGGATCCTGCGCTGTCGGGCGACGCATGGCTGGCGATCGGCGCGGCCCGTTATCGTGCCGACGACGAGCCCGGGGCCATGGCGGCCTGGCAGGCGGCCTCGCGAGCGGGTGGGCCGCATGACTGGCTGGGCCATCGCAGCGTTGCCGAGCAGCTCGTTCGAGATGGCGAACTCGAAGCCGCGATCGAGTCGTATCGCGAGGCGGATCGTCGAGCACCGCCCGCTGAGCGCGGCGCTATCGCCAATCGGATTGCGTGGCTGCTCAAGGAGACCGGGCACGACTTCGCTGCCCGCCGCCAATTCAATAAGGCTCGCGGCGCGTATGGCTCGCAGATGGCCGTCGTCACGTACGCGATCATCGGCATCTGCGTGGCGCTGTTCGCCATCGATATCGTCCTCAGTGGCGGTGCCACGCTCCAGGGCGGGTTCTTCGGCGGCAGCACCGGCCCGTTGGGCGAGCAGAACCTGATCAACGCGTTCTTCGTGGCCTCCGGCGAGTGGTGGCGCATCTTCACCAGTGCCTTCTTCCACCTCGGGCCGATTCACCTGGCATTCAATATGTACGTGCTCTACATGTACGGATCGATTGTCGAGCGCATGTACGGGCCGATCGAGTACATCGCCATCTACCTGCTGTGCGCGGCCGGTGGTAGCGTGCTGACCATCCTGGTCGACCCGGCACAGTTCGCCGCCGGCGCCTCGGGCGCCATTTTCGGGGTCGTCGGGCTCCTGTTCGCGGTTTCGCGCCGCCACCACACCGTCGTCGGACGCGAGGCGCGATCGGTCATGGCCGGTATCGGCAGCTACCTCGTCTTCCTGCTGCTGTTCACGTTCCTGGTGCCGAACATCAGCTGGACCGGGCACCTTGGCGGACTGGCGGTCGGCGCCATCCTGGGCTTCTTCCTGCCGCCGACCGGCGTGGCGACGCTGAGCGGAATGTGGAAGGCTCCGACCGGTGAGCGGCTGCACGGCGCGATGCCGATCGGACTACGCGCGTTCGTGTACGCCGGGGTCGCCGTCCTGCTCGTGGGCGGTACCTATTTCGCAACGGCGCGCCTGCTGGGCTGAGTCGGCGTGTGATGCTGAGGCGCGGTTGACCATGGCGGTGAGTGCGCCTAGCATGCCGCTCCAAGCAAATACGGCATCGACCGGGACCAGTACCCGATGGATCGGCCAGAGCAGCGAGCCGGAACGGTGAGAGCCGGCATGGACCGCATCGGTGAATGGACCCGCGAGCTTCGCCCTGAACGCGCCACGATGCGCCACTAGGAGGCGACGGACTGGCCCTCCGTTATGTGTGGCCTCCGCATCGGTCCAGTGCTGGATCGACAAGCGGGCGAGTGCGGACCTCAGGGTCCGAAACGAGTGTGGCACCGCGGATGAACGCCTCCGTCTCTCGAGATCGAGGCGTTTTGCCTTGCACGAGACAGGAACGAACTCATGAAATCCCAGGACGAGCCCGCGGAGCACCGTCCCGCGATCCGGGCGGCGGTAGAGCTGGTGGCCGCCGGGGCGGTCATGCCGGCACCGCTGGCCAGCGCCGCGATGGAGGAGCTGATGGATGGCGCGGCACCGCCCACGCAGGTAGCCGCGTTGCTCGCCATGCTCCGCCTGCGGGGCGAGACGCCGGAGGAGCTGGCAGCCTTCGCGCGGGTCATGCGCGCTCGCGCCGTGCGCGTGGAAGCGCCCGACGGCGCGGTCGACCTGTGCGGCACCGGGGCGGACGGCGGCGGGACGTTCAACATCTCGACGCTTGCTTCCTTCGTGGTGGCTGGGGCCGGCGTCCCGGTCGCCAAGCACGGCAACCGAGCGGTGACGAGCCGATGCGGATCGGCCGACCTCATCGAGGCGCTTGATATCGCGCTTGATCCGGGGCCGGCCGCAGTGGCGGAGCGCATCCGCGAGGTGGGCTTCGGCTTCATGTTCGCGCCGGCCTATCACCCGGCGATGAAGCACGCCATGCCGATCCGGCGCGAGCTGCCGATGCGCACCTGCTTCAACCTGCTGGGGCCGATCAGCTCGCCGGCTGGCGTCCGCCGCCAGCTCCTTGGCGTTGCCGAGGAACGGCTGCTGCCGCTCATGGCCGGTGCGCTGGCGCGGCTCGACACCGATCGGGCGCTCGTCGTCCATTCCGGCGACGGCCTCGACGAGCTGTCGCTGGCCGGCGTGAATCGGGCCATGCTGGTCGAGGGCGCCATGGTCGGCGAGATGGAGATCGATCCGGTGGCGCTCGGACTGACGCGGGCCAGCCGCAGCGCACTGGCCGGCGGCGACGCGCAGACCAATAGCGCGATCGTCCTCAGCGTGCTCGGAGGCGAGCCGGGCGCCGCGCGCGACGTGGTGTTGCTCAACGCCGGCGCCGCGCTGTTCGTCGCCGGTCGGGCGGCTGACATTGCCGAGGGAATCGGGCTGGCGGCGGAAGCCATTGACTCGGGTGCGGCCGCAGAAGTGGTCGCGGCATCCTCGGCATACGCCGATGTCTGATCTGGCCCGGTCGTCCGTATTGGATGAACTCGTGGCGTCAGCGCGCGCACGTTCACGGGCGGAGGCTCGACTGGTTCCCCTCAGGGAGCTGCGCGACGAGATCCGCCGCCTGCCTGCCGCGCGTCGGTTCGAGGCGGCCCTGCGTTCCGCGCCGACGGTCTCGCTCATCGCCGAGGCCAAGCGATCATCGCCGTCGACCGGACGGTTCGACGGGTTGGCGGATGGAACCGATGCCGTTCGTGATCTGGCCGAAACGTACGCCGCGGCGGGTGCTCGCGCCCTGTCCGTCCTCACGGAGCCGACGCGATTCGGTGGGTCGGACGACGATCTCACTGTCGCGTCCCGCACTGGCCTGCCGGTGCTGCGCAAGGACTTCATCGTGGATGCCCACGGCGTGTGGCGCAGTCGCGCGCTCGGGGCCGATGCGGTCCTCCTAATCGCCCGCGCCCTTCCGGGTTCGCTGTTGGCCGATCTGGTGGAGACCGCCGGCGAGGCTGGTCTTGATGCCCTCGTGGAGGTTCACGACCGCGCCGACCTCGATCACGCCCTGGCCGCCGCCGCCACGCTCATCGGAGTCAATGCGCGCGACCTCGCCACGCTCGATGTTGACCTGCAGGCGATGCTTCCCTTACTGCGCAGGGCCGCCGATGCCGGCGCCACCGTCGTCGCCGAGAGCGGCATCTCCGGCGCCGATGACATCCGCCGGGTGGCTGATGCCGGCGCCGCTGCTGTCCTGGTCGGCACGAGCCTGTTGCAGTCCGGGGACATCGCCGCGGCGACCCGACGATTGGTGCGAGCCGCGCCGTCACGCGCGTCCTCACCCGTGTTGCTGTTTCCGAAGCGCACGGCGGTCAAAGTCTGCGGTCAGCGCCATGCCGCTGGGCTGCGCGCCGCCATCGATGCCGATGCCGACATGGTCGGCTTCGTCATGGATCCGCGCTCGTCGCGCGCCGTCGAGCCAGCCCGGGTGCGGGAGCTGCTGGCTGAGGAGCCCGTCGCGATCCCTGTGCTCGTCTTCCGCGCTCCGACGCGCGCCACCGTGGCGAAGGCGATGGGCACGAGTGGGGTCGATGCGGTGCAGCTCGCCGGTTTCGACGCTCCACCGTCGTGGCTGGCCGAGCTCGAACCGCACCCTTCCGTGATCATCGGTGTCATGCACGCTCAAAGCAACGTTCGCGAGGCGCTATCGGCCGCCGAAGCCTGGGTGGTGGCCGGTGCCACGCACCTCCTGCTCGAAGGGGCGTCAGCGTCCGCCGGCGGCGGGTCGGGAACGAGGGCGCCAGTTGGAATCGCCCGACGCCTGAATCGGCTGCTTCCGGTCGGTGTTGCCGGCGGCCTGGACCCGGCCAACGTTGCGCGGGTGGTACGCGACGCGCGACCGGCCTTCGTCGACGCGTCCAGCGGCCTGGAACGCGACGGCACCAGCGATCCGCGACGGATCCGTGCCTTCGTGCGTGCGGCACGACGCGACCCCAGTGGCGCCGACCGAGTGGATGTCACGGGACGCTTCGGCCGGTTCGGCGGGCGCTACGTTCCCGAGACGCTCATCCCGGCCCTCGACGAGCTGACCGCGGCCTGGGGCGTCGCGCGCCGCGATCCCGAATATCGTCGCGAGCTCGAAGCGCTGCATCGCGACGTCATCGGCCGTCCGACGCCGGTATTTTCCATTCCGCGGCCGGCGTTGGCACAGCGAGGCGGGCGTGGTGCATCGGTCTGGCTGAAGCGGGAGGACCTGGCGCACACCGGCGCACACAAGATCAACAACGCCATCGGCCAGGCCGTGCTTGCCAAACGCATGGGCAAGCACCGCGTCATTGCCGAGACTGGGGCCGGCCAGCACGGCGTCGCGACCGCGACCGCCTGCGCCCTGCTCGGGCTCGAGTGCGTCGTGTACATGGGCGCCACTGACATCGAGCGTCAGGCGCCGAACGTGGCGCGCATGCACCTGCTCGGCGCCGAGGTGCGCCCGGTCGATGCCGGAAACGGAACCCTGCGTGACGCGCTGAACGAGGCGCTGCGCGATTGGGTTGCGAATGTCGAGACCACCTTCTACATCCTCGGCTCGGCGGCAGGTCCGCATCCGTATCCCGAGATGGTCGCCTCGCTGCAGTCGGTCATCGGTCAGGAGTCGCGCGCGCAGCTGCGTGAGCGCATCGGCCGCGTGCCGGATCTCGTGGTGGCCTGCGTCGGGGGTGGTAGCAACGCCATCGGCATCATGCGACCGTTCATCGATACCCGCGCAAAGCTGGTTGGCGTCGAGGCGGGCGGCCGCGGCGATGCGCTCGGGGACAACGCTGCGTCACTGGGGCTTGGCACGCCCGGCATCCTGCACGGTGCGTTCAGCATGCTCACCCAGGATTCCGCAGGTCAGGTCGCTGAGCCGCACTCGATATCCGCGGGGCTCGACTATCCGGGCGTCGGCCCGCAGCTCGCCGCGCTGGCGGCTGCCGGACGCATGGAGGTGCTCCGCGCTACCGATGCCGATGCGCTCGAGGCCACCCTCTGGCTGGCTCGCACGTGCGGCATCATCCCGGCGCTCGAGTCGGCGCACGCCATCGCCGCCGTCCTGCACCTCCTTCCCGAGCTCGACGAGGACGTGCATGTGCTCGTCAACCTGTCCGGCCGTGGCGACAAGGACCTTGCCATCCTGGAGCGCGAGGGCCTCGGTTCGTGAGCGCCCGTGAGGGTGGCCGGCGGATTCGGGAGGCCATCGGTGATGCAGGAGCGGCCGGTCGGACAGCACTGGTCGCCTATGTCATGGCCGGCTTCCCGAACGAGGCCGATGCGCTCGCCGCCGCCGAAGCGGCGCTCGCGGCCGGGGCCGACCTGCTCGAAGTCGGTGTCCCCTTCAGCGATCCGATGGCGGACGGGCCGACCATCGCCGATGCGGGGCGCGTGTCCCTTGCCAACGGCGGCGGCTTCGACAGCGCCCTGCGGATGGTCGCTGCTCTGCGTGATCGGGGACACGACCAGCCGGTCCTGCTCATGAGCTACCTCAACCCGCTCGTGGCCGCCGGCGAGCGGTCAGCCCTAACTGCGGCCCGCGCCGCTGGGGCGGATGGTCTGATCCTGCCCGATCTGCCGGCCGGCGCGTCGCCGCGTCTCGAGCGTTGCGCCGCGTCGCTCGGCCTGGGGCTCTCGTTCCTGGTCGCACCGAACACCGCGCCGGCGCGTCTCGAGACCGCCGTCGGTGCATCCACCGGCTTCCTGTACGTCGTGCCGCTGCTCGGTGTCACCGGGGCACGCGACAGCCTGGCCGCCGGCGCCGCTGAGCTGCTGTCGTCGGTACGAACGCGCGTGGCCGGCCGCGTGCCGGTGGCTGCGGGCTTCGGCATCAGCCGGCCGGATCAACTGCGCGACCTCGGCCAGGGCGCCGACGCGGTCATCATCGGGTCCGCGCTGGTTGCCGCCGTGCGAGACGGCGGCGCACCGGCCATTGAGCGGCTCGTTCGCAGCCTCGCAGGCGCGACCAGCCGCGCGTAGGGCGAATCTGCGATCCTGACGGGCATGTGCTTTCCCACCGATGCCCGACCTCCGCTGCCGCCGATCCAGGGCGGCGCCATCGACGCCCGTGACCTGACCCTGACCAGCGCCGATGGGACCGTGTTCGCGGCGTATGCGGCGCGTGCTGAACAGCCGACCGGCGCCGGGGTTGTCATCGTGCCTGACGTCCGCGGCCTGCATCCGTATTACGAAGATCTCACCATGCGCTTTGCTGAGGCGGGCGTCGACGCG
Source organism: Candidatus Limnocylindria bacterium (assembly GCA_038255505.1). GTDB lineage: Bacteria > Chloroflexota > Limnocylindria > QHBO01 > QHBO01 > JACDBZ01. The sequence goes on along the minus strand of JBBSLF010000026.1, from coordinate 4,034 downwards.
GTCGCCCTCGATCCCTATGGGCGCTCCGCAGGCGCCGAAAAGCGAGATGCGGAGTTCGCGTACGAGCCGCACGTCCTCCAGCTCGACACCGATGGCGCGAACGACGATGTCGCTGCAGCTGCGGCGTACCTTCGCTCGGCCGATGGCGGCGCGCCCGAGCGCATGTACACCATCGGCTTCTGCCTCGGTGGTCGCATCAGCCTGCTCCAAGCGGCCAGCGGGCTTGGTTTGGCGGGCGTGATCGGCCTCTATCCCTGGCCGGTCGGTCCGCACCGCACCGGGCTGCCTGCTCCGGCGGATGAAGCGCGACGTTTCGCCTGCCCGGTCCTCGCGATGTACGGCGGTGCCGATGCCGGCATTCCCGCTGAGGCGCGCGACGCGTTCGACGTGGCCCTGGATGATGCCGGAATCGAGCATCACACCGTGGTCTATCCCGATGCGCCGCACTCGTACTTTGACCGCAAGGCGGCCGAGCACGCCGACGCCAGCACCGACACCTGGCACCAGATCCTTGACTTCATGGGTTGAGCCAACGTTTCACCCGGTGAAGGTAACGACGAGGAAGGGCGCGGATCGGACCGTATCTTGGTAATGGGTTTCACCCCGTGCGGTGAACGACACCAGAACTCCTGAAACTTGACCGATACCTCCGCCGGGTGAAATCGACCGCGTTGATTCGCCGCTCGCGTCAGGCGGGATCGTCGAGCGGGTACACCGGTACCTCGTGGGCGCGGGCGTGGGCGATGACCTCGGTGCCGATCTCGAGCGTGGCACTCGACGAGGTGGCGGCCTCGATCTCGATGCCGTCGGGATTGCGCAGGACGTGGTGGACCTCGGAGCCATGGAAGACGCGGCGCACGACGCGCAGCACGCTCTCGGGACGGGGTGGCGTCTCCAGCCCGTCCAGAGTCCGCATGTGGAGTTGTTCGGGACGCAGCAGGACCTCCGCGGAATCCCCGTCGACCAGTGAGCCCACAGGAGCGCGGAAACGCCCGACGATGGTCTGTACCTCGCCGTGCCGGACCTCGCCGGCGATGAGGTTCGCCTCGCCGACGAACCCTGCCACGAAGCGGTTGACGGGACGGAGGTAGAGCTCCTCCGGCGTCGAGATCTGCTCGATGCGACCCGCGCGCATGACGGCAACGCGATCGCTGATCTCGAGCGCCTCGCCCTGGTCATGGGTCACGAACAGCGTGGTGGCGCCGGCGCTGCGCAGGATCTCGCGCACCTCGGTTCGGAGCTGGGAACGGAGGGTGGCGTCGAGGCTGCTGAACGGCTCATCGAGCAGGATGAGCGCCGGATCGGGCGCCAGGGCGCGGGCGACCGCGACGCGCTGCTGCTGGCCGCCGGACAGCTCGTGCGGCATGCGGTGCTGGAGCCCCGCCAGTCCGACCAATGCGACCAGCTCGGCTACTCGTGTTTCGCGACCACGCCGCGGCAGTCCGAAGCCGATGTTGCCGGCCACGTCGAGGTGGGGGAACAGTGCAGACTCCTGGAACACCATGCCGATCCGTCGCTGCTCCGGCGGCAGGTTGCGCCGCGGACCAGCCACCGCGCGGCCGCCGACCTCGATCCCGCCGCCATCCGGGCGCTCGAAGCCGGCCACCAGGCGCAGCAGCGTCGTCTTGCCGCACCCCGACGGGACGAGCACGCCAAGGAACTCGCCCGGTTGCACATCGAGGTTGACGTCATCGACCGCGACGACGTCGCCGAATGACTTCGACAGGCCGAGGGCACGGAGCGCCATCGGTGCAGGGGGTCCGTCCTTGGAGGTCATCGGTCTCGTTCCTGGCGTAGGACGAATCCCAGCGACAGTGCCGCCACGATGATCATGAGGAGCGCGGGAGCCGCGGCTCGCGCGAAGAAGCCCTCGCTCGTGGCGCTCCAGATGCGGACGGCGAGCGTATCGAATCCCGTCGGCGCCAGCAAGATGGTGGTCGGCAGCTCCTTCATGGCGGTCAGGAACACGAGGGCCGCGCCGGCCATCAGCCCGGGTCGAATGATGGGCAGGGTTACCTCGCGGAGCACGGCGGACGGAGGTCGGCCGAGGGTGCGCGCCACCTCCTCGACACGGGGGCTCACCTGGAGCAGTGACGCCCGCGTGATCCCGACTGCCTCCGGCACGAACCGCACCAGATATGCGACCAGCAGCAGGGGCAGCGTCTGGTAGATCCACGGCAGGTATCGCGCAGCCACGAAGACGAACGCCAGACCGATGACGATCCCGGGCAATGCGAACCCGGCGTACGTCGCCCGCTCGACCGTGGCCGCGAGCATTCCGCGGTGGCGCACGGCGAGCAACGCCACTGGGATCGAGGCCAGCACCGCGAGGAGCGCGGCCAATCCGGAGGCGAGGACCGAATTCAGCGTGGCGTCCAGGACGAGGGTCAACGGCTCGCCGGCGCCGATGCCGCGGATGAACCAGAAGCCGATGGTGCCGATCGGCACGGCGACCGCCAGTCCGACGACCAATGCGCAGTACGCCAACGCCGGCCAGCGCCAGGCTCCGAGGTGCACCGTCGCCGCTGGCCGCGACGCGCCCGCGCCGGAACGGTGGTAGCGGGCGCGGCCGCGCAGGCGTGCCTCGGCCAGGAGGACGCCGGCGGTGCAGGCGACGAGCATGAGCGCCAGGACCGCGGCCAGGGTCGGGTCGAAGCTGGCGCGGTACTGGACATAGATGGCGCGCGTGAACGAGTCGAACTGGAGCAGGCTGACGGCCCCGAAGTCGCTGAGGCTGTACAGCGCGACGAGCAGCGCGCCGGCAGTGATTGCCGGCCGGAGCTGCGGCACGGTGACCGTGAAGAAGGTGCGCCATGGCCCGCGGCCCAGCGATCGGCTCACTTCCTCGTAAGCGGGATCCATGCGCAGCAGTGCGCCGCGCACGCTCAGCACCACGTACGGGAAGCTGAACAGCGTCAGAGCCAGCGCGGCGCCGGGGAATCCATATAGCTCGGGGAGACGTGCCACGCCGAACGGCTCGAGGAGCGATTGGAGCGCGCCGCGCGGGCCAAATGCCGCCACCACGGCGTAGCCGCCGACGTAGCTGGGCACGACGAGCGGCAGGATGCCCAGGATCGTCCACCAGCGGCGACCGGGCAGGTCACTGCGGGTGGTCAGCCAGGCCATGGGTACGCCGATCAGCACCGATGCGGTCGTCACTGTCGCGGCCAGCAGGAGCGTGCGCCCCAGCACGCCGAGGGATCGGTCGCGCAGTACCAGGCTCAGTGCGTCCTCGCTGGATCCGGCGACGACCAGCAGGTAGCCGATGGGCAGCAGTCCGAGCAGCGCCACGAGCACCCCCGCGCCGATCAGCCAGGCTGGCGGCGCGGGGGTACGTGATGCGGATCGAGCGGCCGGGGGCGGCGCGACGGTCTCCATCGGTCCTCGCTAGAGGATGCCCACGTCCTGGAGTAACTCCAGGGTCCCGTCGAGGTCCGACAGGTCGGACAGATCGATCTCCGGCGTGCCGATCTCCTCGAGCGAAGGCAGATCTCCATCGGGCTCGACGCCTTCGAGCAGCGGATACTCCTTCGTCTCGGTGGCGAAGTATTCCTGCGCATCCGTCGAGAGGAGGTATTCGACGAGCTCTCGTGCGGCCTCGCTGTTCTCGGAGGTGGCGAGGATGCCGGCACCCGCGACGTTGACCAGGGCTCCGGGATCGCCACCGGTCAGGTAGTAGTTCGCGGCCGGGGCATCCGGGTCCTCGACCAGGCGCTGCATGAGGTAGTAGTGGTTGATGAACGCCACGTCCACCTCGCCGGCGATGACCGCGTCGAGCGCCGGGTTGTTGCCCTCGTACACGCTCGGATCGTTGGCCTGGATACCTTCGAGCCACTCACGAGCCCGATCCTCGCCCTCGAGCTCGCGCAGCGCCGTGACGAATGACTGAAACGATCCGTTGGTCGGCGCCCAACCGATGCGGCCCGACCACTCAGGATCCGTGAAGCCGAAGATCGAGTTAGGCAGGTCCGCCTCGCTCAGGGCGTCGGTGTTGTAGACGACGACGCGTGCGCGGCCGCTCACGCCGACCCATT
>JBBSLF010000025.1:0-18974 GCA_038255505.1 Candidatus Limnocylindria bacterium | reverse complement strand
CGGCGGACTCCTCGGATTCGATCCGGGTGGACCGGACACCTACCGCCTGATCCTGGTGATCATGACGCTCCTGATGGTGGCGGCGCTTGGCACGGTGGCCCTGCTGTCCGACGATCGGCCCTCGCGGAGGGCGGTCGAGTCACCGCTCGCGGCAAAGCCCAGGACGCGGAAGGGCGTTCGCAACCGGAGCCGCTTCGTGCGCCTCCTGTTCCCGGGCTTCCTGATCGCTGTCGGAGCCGGCCAGGTGATCCCATTCCTCAACGTCTTCGTGCAACGAAAGTTCGATCTGGATCTCACGTCACTCAACGCGCTGTTCGCGTTCACCAGCCTCGGTACCGTTGCGGCCATGCTCGCCCAGCCGCGCCTGGCCCGGCGCTTCGGCCAGATCGCGTCGGTCGTCATCGTGCAGGGCGCCAGCATCCCGTTCCTGCTGGTGCTCGGATTCTCGCCCGTGCTGTGGACGGTCATCGGTGCCATGGCGGTGCGCAACTCGCTGATGAACGCCGGCAACCCGATCTTCTCGGCATTCGCGATGGAGCACGTCAGCCCTTCGGAGCGAGCCACGCTGGCGGCAGGCATGAGCGTCCTGTGGCAGGGCGGCTGGGTCATCGGCGGCGCCTGGTACGCGCTGCTCCAGGCGACCCTTGGCTTCGAAGCGGGGTACACGGTGAATTTCATCACCGTCATCACGCTCTATTCGATCGCCACAACGCTGTACTGGACCTGGTTCCGCGACGCGGATCGCCAAAAGTTCCGGGAACGCGCGACGCCCACCTAGCTGTCCTTCCTGGAAAGCTGAGACCGGGAGCCGGGTGATGCGGTCTGCTCCCGTTGTGCCATATGCCGTCGTGGCGGGCATTGGACGCGAAAGTGGCCCGCGAACTGCCGGTTCTGAGCGTGGCCGAGCATAATCTGGGCCCCCATTTGCCGGCTAATGTCAGCCACGACAGCGTATGACCCAACGCAGGTCGCCTTGGGGACACCTGCCGTCCACGCGGGCATTAGCCACAACCAGCGAGCCGATCCGCACCGACCTGCACCCAAACCACACGCAACATCCGGGTCGCATGAAATCTGACCGATACACAGCTCACCCGATGCCGGCTAGGGCCTCGAGCAGTCGCGCAACGCCAGCGGGCGAAGCGAGCAGCATGTCGGCAGCAGCTGCGACCTCGGGCGGCACCTCGGCGTCGCTTCCTCCGACACCGATGATCGCGCCGCGTATCAGCCCGGCGGCGCGCATCTCGGAGACCGCGGCGAACATGTCGAGGTCCGTGACGTCGTCGCCCATGACGACGACGCCGCGCAGGCCGAAGCGCTCGATGATCGTGCGCGCCGCAACGCCCTTGTCGCCCAGCCCAACCGGGCGCAGCTCCAGGCTCAATCGCCCGTGGCGCAACTCCAACCCGTCGCCCAGCCGGCCGAGCGCGCCCATGAGCCGGTCGCGCGTCGCATCCTGGTCAACCGCATTGCGATAGTGGACGGCGGCGGAGAGCCCCTTGTGCTCTACCGTCACGCCAGATAGTTCGGGCAGCCGCGCCAGGACCGCATTCAGCGCCTCCCGGACCGATGACGCCCGCGGCGATGGGACCGGCGCATCCGCATCGGCCTCGAGCCATTCGGTCCCGTGATTCCCGGCGATGAGCAGACCAGGAACGCCGGTCATGTGGCGCGCATCGAGTGGGGCGCGGCCGGTGACGATGGCCACCACCGCCAGGCGCTCGGCCAGGATCGCCAGGGCGCCCGAGGCGCCATCCACCAGCGCGGCAAGCGCGGGATCGCTGACGATCGGCGACAGGGTGCCGTCAAAATCGGCCAACAAGCCGCCAGGGCCATCGGCCAGTGCGGCTGATGCCAGCGTCAGAGCGCGCGCGGGCGCGACATCGGCTGTGCGGCTAGACTCGGTCACGTGAAGCGTCTGTCCTCCTGGGCGCTCCCGATCATCCTGGCGGTGGCGGGGGTCGTCCTCATTATCGTCGGCTCGCTCGACCTCGATGCCGAACCGGCTACCAGTCTGCCCCCGATCGCCCGGCCAAGCGCGACCGCGACTGCGACACCAGGGGCGACAAGCACGCCCCTGGCGAGCCAGACCGATGCACCCAGCGCGTCCGCGGAGCCAAGCCTCGAGCCGACGTCGACGCCGCTGCCGTCCTCGGTCATTGCCAACCAGCTGGAGATTCCGTCGGTCGGGGTCAACGTGCTCGTCCGCCAGTCGCTCGATGCAGCGACCGACGGCTTCCCTCCCACCGATGCGGCGTACATCCTGCGCGCCTCGAGCCAGCCGGGACGGAACACGAACTCATACATCTTCGCGCACGCGCTCAACACATTGTTCAAGCCGCTATGGAACGTCCAGATCGGGGCCGAGGTGAACATCCGCATGTCCGATGAGTCGGTGCTGACCTACGTCATCACCGAGGTCCGCCCGAACGTGCCGTGTCCGACGGAGCCGAATCCGGCGCTTGACCCGCCGAATCCGCCCCTGGCCCTCCAGATCCACGACGACTGCGTGGAGGGTGCCTTCTGGACCACGCCGACCGACTACGAGCGCGTCACGCTCCAGACGTCCCAAGGCTTCAATCGCAACTGGGGCGAGCTCGTCATCGTCGCGGAGCCTGCTGGCTGACAGTCGTCGATCGACCGTCACATTTCCTTCCGACCCCGAACGAACCAGGCCGGCACGAGGGCGAGCAATCCGACGCCGAGCGCGATCGTGAACACCGATCGCAGCACCCCGGCCGACTCCCCCTGTGACCATGCTTCCAGCACCCCGACCAGCACCAGCGACGCATTCGGATCAACGTCCACGAGCTCCGGTCGCCCCAGCTCGACGACGAGCTGATTGCGATGGGCAGGATCGGTGATCAGCGACGACAGCTCATCGATCCTGCTCTGGCCGATCGATGTAAGGAGCGCCAGCCCCACGCTCATGCCGATGGTTCGCGAAATCTGGAGCGTGGCGCTCGCCACGCCGTAGGCGCCGACACCCGCTGCCTCGACCGCCGCGGTCGCACGCGGTGAGACCGTCAGCCCAAAGCCGGCGCCAAAGATCGCGAGGTCGCGCACGAGGCGATCGAGATCGGTGCCGACGCCCCATCCCAGGGCCAGCCCGAGGCCCGCGGCACTGATCGCCACACCGACCAGGCTCACGATTCGCTCGCCGATAAAGCCGGTCAGCAGTCCACCGACGAGCGCGCCACTGGCAATCGCCAGCGTCAATCCCGTCAGCGCGGCCGATGCCGCTGCATCGCCTTCGAACAGCACGCGGTTCACGAAGACCGGCCCGCCGATGATGGCGGTGGCGAGCGTATAGCCGGTCAGCAGGCTCACCCCGTTGGCGGCACTGAAGGCAGTGTCGCGAAACAGCCGCAGATCGACCAACGGCGCCCGCGCGCGCAACTCGAACCAGACGAAGGCCGCCAGCGCGAGGGCCCCCGCCGCGAGCCCTGCGATGACGAGCGGATCGGTCCAACCGGTTGCGCCGGAGATGGTGATCGCGCCGATGCCGGCCACCAGCGCAACGGTCAGCAGCAGCGCGCCGCCGAGATCGAGCCCGGCCCTCACGCGCGGCGTCTCCACGCCACCGGCCACGACGTAGATGAGCAGCAGGGTGACGATGCCGATCGGCACGTTGAGCAGGAAAATCCACTGCCAGCCGGCCACATCCAGCCCGGGAATGGGCAGGCTGAAGTTCAGGAGAACCCAGGCGCCATAGGCAGGACCGATTGCCATGCCGATGTACGTCGCCGCGCCCTCGAGGCCCAGTGCGGCGGCGCGCCGCCGGCCGGTGAACAGGTGGCTGGCCAGCGCCATCGACAGCGGGACGAGCGCGCCGCCGCCGAAGCCCTGCACCACGCGCCAGCCGATGAGCCAGACGAGGCCGTCCTCGGGTCCGGCGAAACGCGACAGGCCGGCGCCCGCGCTGCCGATGATGAAGAGGAGCAGCGCGACCACATACAGGCGCCGCGCCCCCCACAGGTCGGCGCCGCGACCCGCGAGCGGCATGGCGACGACGTAGGCAAGCAGATACGCGTTGATGATCCAGCTGACCCGCGCGAGATCGGCCCAACCGCCGAAGTCGGCGACGATCGATGGCAGCGCAATGGCCACCACCATGAGCTCCGCGCCGCCGAGCAGGACGCCGAGGCTGGCAAAGATGAGCGCGGCCCAGGCGGCGGCCGGATGCATCGCGACCGAGGACGGTGGCAGGCTGCTCACAGCTCGGCCCGGCCAACGGCCAGGCGCGCGAGGCCTAGCAGCGTCCCGGCCGCGACCAGCGCGATCCCGCTTGCACGCCAGGCACCACCCGCACCCTGGACGGCCTCGGTCAGCGATCCGAGCGCGACGAATGCCCCGCCGGGCAGCAGCGCCATGGCCTCGGGCGCGGCCCAGGCTGCCAGGCCAAGTGCAAGCCCCACGCTCACGACCACCGACACGCCCGCCATGGCCGGCAGGAGCATGCCGGCCAAGAGGCCCATCGCCACGGCGCCAAGCGTGGTCGCGACGACGGCGGTGAGCGGAGCAACGTACGCCACCGGCGCGAGACGCAGCGAGACGCTCGATGCTGCAAGCCAGCCGAGTGCGCCGGCGCACGCGAGGCCGATGACAGCGGGACCGGCCATGGCGCCGAACCACCCGCCCAACACGGTCCCGCGACTGACGGAGCGAGCCACCAGCCAGCCAACGCGACCGCTTCGGCGCTCCTCGGCGATCGACCACGCGGTGATGGCCGCCACCACCACCGTCGCGAGGCCCAGGCCGGCGGCGAGCCGCGGCATCATCGCCGGCAGCGGAGCCGGCAGCAGGGCCACGGTCGCGCCGACACCAACGAACGAGACGAGGACCGCGAGGAAGCGGAACGAGATCCACAGCTCGCGAAGGGCAAGCCGGGTCACCATGGCCATCTGGCTCACAATGCCGCGGCGACGGGGCCCGCGTGACGCGACGACTCGGACGCGCGTCGATCAGCCAGCTCCCCGATCCCACTCATGGAGAGCGGGAGATCGGCGTCCCTCAGCTCTGCGGTCGAGGCGAGCATCGCCACGCGGCCGTTGCGGAGCAGGGCGACGTGCGAAGCGAGCGCCGCGTCGGTGGCGGGGTATCGGCTTGCGATCAGGACAGTGCGTCGGGGTCCGGGAATCGTGAGCAGCCGTGTCCGCTCGGTCTCGTCGAGTGCCCGAAGCGGCTCGTCGAGCAGCAGCACCTCCGGATCGCCGATCAGCGCCGCCGCGAGCGCGACACGCTGGAACACGGACGCACCACCGCGTGACATCGGGCGGTCAGCCTCCTCGAGACGCACGTGCGCCCAGTCGAGGGCGAGATCAGCGCCCCGACGCGCCTCCGCGCCGTGCAGGCCGAGCAGGCCGGCAGCGAGGTCGAGCACCTCGCGTGGTGTCATCCAGGCATGGATCCCCGGCTCCGGGCCGATGTAGGCGACGCGGCGCTCCCAGCCTTCCGACAGGCCGGCGATCTCGATGCTCCCGCGGTGCGGGCGTGAGAGGCCGGCCAGGACGCGCAGCAGCGACGACGCACTGTCGTGCGGCTCCGACACGACGAGCAGGCGCGTGCCGACCGATACGGAAATCGAGCAGCGAGACAGGAGCGGAGCGCGCGTCACATCGACGCACCGCACCGCGGTCGGGCGCAGGGCGCGGAGCGCTGGTGAGTTCCAGAGGGCGTCAGGCGTCGAGCTGGCCAGGAACGTGAACCTCCTGCTGACGGCCCTCGGCCGGACCGCGCGCCGATCCTAGCACGACGCCTTGACGGGGCCCGCGCCGAGCGCATACCATAAGGATTCATTCATATAAATTCCCATTTGATAAAGAAGTGCTCAATGATCAACTCGGCTCCGGAAACCCCTGCGGAACAGGACCTGCGACGACTGCGCGTCCTGTACCGGGCCCTGGGTGACGAGACGCGGCTTCGCATCGTCGGCCTGCTTGCCGAGATCGGTCCCATGCCGGTCAACGTGCTTTCCGCTCGCGTCGGGCTCTCGCAGCCGCTCATCAGTTGGCACCTGCGCATCCTGCGCCTGGCTGGCATCGTCGATCCGCGACGGCAGGGCCGCGAGACGATCTGCCGTCTGCGAACCGCCGCATTCGAGGAGCTTCACGACGCGGAGGCTCGCCTTGTCGGCGGGACGGCGGGCGTGGCCGGGGCGATCGATCCGGCGGATGCCGGCGAGAGGGTGATCGATGTCGGCTAGCCGCGAGCATGCGCCGGACCTGCGACGCGGGGATTCGGTCCTTCCGAAGTGGGTCAAGGAGGGCGGTCGGGCCATCCTGGCACCGATCGTCCGGCTCGCCATGGCGCTGCACCTGACACCGAACACCATCACCGTTTTCGGGCTGATCATCACGCTCATCGCATCGGTCTTCGTCGCGAACGGGTGGCTGCTGGTTGGTGCCGGAATCCTGACCGCGGGATCGCTGCTCGACGCCGTCGACGGGGCTTTGGCGCGCGCGCAGGGAGGCGGCACCGCGTTCGGCAGCTTCCTCGACTCGACGCTCGACCGCGCCAGCGAGGCGATCCTGTACACCGGCATCGGTGTCTGGATCCTGACCACCATCGCCGAGCCGACCTGGCCAATGCTGGCGCTCATGGTCGCGCTGGCCGGATCCTTCATCGTCAGCTACGCGCACGCCCGCGCGGAAGCCATCGGCCTCACCGCCAGCATTGGTCTGGCTCCACGCACCGAACGCCTGGTGATCGTCATCGCCGGCGTGGCGCTGGCCGGGCTCGGGTTCACCATCGGCCTTATCGGCGCCCTCGTCGTCCTAGCCGCATTGACCGTGGTGACCGTCATCCAGCGCATCTGGCACGTCTGGCGCCTCAGCCAGGCTGCCGTCATTGACCAGCAGGAGATATGACCAACGTGACATCAAGTAACGGCAAGGCTGCCAGTAACGGCAAACGGACCAGCAACGGCAACGTGCGCGTCGCCATCGTCGGCGTCGGCAACTGCGCCAGCAGCCTGGTCCAGGGCCGCTATCACTACGCCGATGCGGCCGAATCCGACTTCATCCCCGGCCTCATGCACGTCAATCTCGGCGGATACCACGTGCGCGACATCGACTTCGTGGCGGCCTTCGACGTCGATAAGAACAAGGTCGGCAAGGACCTGTCGGAGGCGATCTTCACCGAGCCGAACAACACCTTCACCTTCGCCGATGTCCCGAAGCTCAACGTCCCGGTCGAGCGCGGCATGACGCACGATGGCCTGGGCAAATACCTGAGCGAGATCATCGAGAAGGCGCCCGGACCGACGGCCGACATCGTGAACATCCTGCGGGAGCGCGAGGTCGACGTCATGGTCAGCTATCTGCCGGTCGGATCCGAGCAGGCCACCAAGTGGTATGCCGAGCAGGCGATCCAGGCGGGCGTCGCATTCGTCAACGCCATCCCGGTCTTCATCGGCCGCGAGCCGTACTGGCAGCGCCGCTTTGCCGAGGCCGGCCTCCCGGTCATCGGCGACGACATCAAGAGCCAGGTGGGCGCCACGATCACGCACCGCGTGTTGACGCGCCTGTTCATGGACCGCGGCGTGCGGATCGACCGCACCTACCAGCTGAACTTCGGCGGCAACACCGACTTCCTCAACATGCTCGAGCGTGAGCGGCTGGAGTCGAAGAAGATCAGCAAGACCAATGCGGTGACCAGCATGATCGATTACGAGATCGGCGACGACAACGTCCATGTCGGGCCGTCGGACTACGTGCCGTGGCTCAAGGACCGCAAATGGTGTCACATCCGCATGGAGGGCACCACCTTCGGCGATGTCCCGCTCAACCTGGAGCTCAAGCTCGAAGTCTGGGACTCACCCAACAGCGCCGGCGTCATCACCGATGCCATCCGCTGCGCCAAGCTCGGCCTGGATCGTGGCCTGGCCGGCACGCTCGTCGCGCCGAGCTCGTACTTCATGAAGTCACCGCCGATGCAGATCCACGACGACATCGCTCATAACCGCGTCGAGGATTTCATCCGCGGTGACGACAACGAGGTGCTCAACGGCACCGAGAAGGTCGCCCCGCGCAAGGCGAAGAAGCTCTCCAAGCCAAACAAGACGGGCGAGGCCAGGGCCGCAGCCGCCGAAGTGATGTGATTCGTACCGACGAGCGCAAGCTCGAGGTCGTGACCTATTGGGCGTATCGGCTGGCAGAGCGGATCATCAACAGCCTCCCGCGGCGCCTGGTCATGCCGGCCGCAGCGGCCGTCGGCAATATCGCCTACGACCTGGCGGGTTCGAAGCAGGCGGTGATCCACGCCAACCTCGCGCGACCGATGCAGCTGGACCGCGATGATCCGCGCGTGAAGCGCGCATCGCGAAGGTCCTTCCAGAACTACGCCCGATACCTGGCCGACATGATGCGACTGGCCGGTATCACGCCGGACCAGGCGCGCGACCTCGTCGCCATCGCCAACCTCGAGATCCTGACCGATGCCCGCGCCGGAGGGCGCGGCGTGCTGCATTGCACCGTGCATATCGGCGGCATGGACATCATCGGTCCGGCCATGAAGGCGCACGGGGAGTCCATCCACGTCGTGGCCGACGACACGACCTACGGACGGCTGTACGACCACCTGGCGGCGGCACGCGCCAGCCAGCATGTCTTCCTCATCGGCTGGCGCAACCTGCGCGGCCTCTTCCGAGCACTGCGCGCTGGCGAGAACCTCGTGCTGTTCTGCGACGGTGGGTACCGCCGCGGCGATGTGCCGGTCGAGTTCTTCGGCGAGGCAACTACGTTCCCCATCGGTCCGGCCACGCTGTCAGCCAAGAGCGGCGCGCCGATGTTGCCGGTCGCATTCCGCCGCAATGCCGATGACCGCTTCAGCGTTCGAGGTCTGCCGCTGATCGTGTGCGCGAGCACCGATCCGGTCGAGGTGTATCGCGCAACCCAGGCGCTCGCCGACTCGCTGAGCTCGGTGATCGTGGAGGACCCCGGGCAGTGGTACATGTTCCGTCCGGTCTGGCCGCAGACCGATGCCGACCGCGTGTACGCCAGCGAGGCCCTGGCCGCTGCGCGACGAGGTGACGACTGGACCAGGATCAGAGCCTGATGCTCGTCCGCCTGGCGCTGACCATTGCCGACCGGGTCGCCGCCGTCCTTCCGTCGCGACTCGCCTATGCACTCGCCGATCTTGGCGGCGACGCGTGGTACCGCTTCGCAACCGGACGACGGAGGCTCGTGGCGGTCAACCTGGCACGGGTATGCGAGGCGACCGGCCGGCCTGCCAGCGGTGCGGTCTTCGCGACACTCGTGCGCTCCGCGTTTCGAAACCACGCGCGCTACTACATGGAGATGCTGCGAACGCCTCGGTACCCGATCGCCCAGGCCGAAACGATCGTGGACGTCCCGAACTGGCCCACCCTGTTTGCCGCGCTTCGCTCCGGGCCGGCGATCATGGTCAGCTCGCACCTGGGCAACTTCGAGCCGTTCGGCATTCTGCTTGCTCGGCATGGCCTGAGTCCGCTGGCACCGATCGAGAGAATCGACCCGCCCGAGCTGTTCGAATTCCTTGCGGCGCGCCGAGGCGGCGGTAGCCACGAGCTCGTGCCGCTCGAATCGGCGCTGCGGCCCGTTGTCGCGCGCCTTCGCGCGGGTGGTCTCGTCGCGATCATCGGGGATCGTGACCTCGCCGGGGATGGACAGCCGGTGACGTTCTTCGGCCATCCAACAACCGTTCCCACCGGTCCGGCCGCCCTGGCCATCGCGCACGGTGCGGCGCTTGTCGTGGGACGTTGCCTGCGCACCGGCCCGGATCGGTTCCGAGTCGACGCCGAACTCATTGATCTGCCCGCCAGCGGCAAGCGACGCGAGGACATCGCCGCGCTGACCACCTCGATCGCGCGGCACATCGAAAGCGATATCGCGAATGCGCCGGAACAATGGTGGGGAGCCTTTCAGCCATTCTGGCCCGATCTTGGGCGCGACACGGCGCAGCGCGGATGACCGCGGTCAGTGTGGGGCGACGCGGCGCAGGGCCGCGCGCCGGTGGCGATCGCGGGCGCGCGGACATGCACATCCACTCGCTCTACTCCGATGGCACCGCATCGGTCGTGCGGATCCTCGATCATGTCGAACAGCACACCACGCTCGATGTCATCGCAATCACCGATCACGAACGCATCGATGGCGCGCTCCTCGCGGGGCAACATCACGCTGCGGGCGACTACGGCTTTGACCTCGTGGTGGGCGAGGAGATCACCACCCGACGCGGACACGTGCTGGCATTGTTCATCACGGAGCGCATCCGCCCCTTGAGGCCGCTGGACGAGACCCTGCGCGCCATTCACGCCCAGGGTGGCATCGCCATCGCCGCTCATCCGCTGGCGCCGATCCCGCTCAGTGTCAGCGGCCGCAGCCTGCGACAGGTGCGCGATGACGCGCGCGACGGCGTACGGTTCGACGCCCTCGAGCTCTTCAACCCGAGCCATGCCGGGCGAACACGGCAGGGTGCCCGGATCGCGCTCAACGAAGCGGAGCTTCACCTCCCCGGCGTCGGCAACTCGGATGCCCACGTCACCGAAGGCATCGGCAGCGGATTCACCACCTTCGCGGGACACACCGCACACGAGTATCAAGCGTCCGTCCTTGCCGCCGACGTGACGGCCGAGGGCGAGTATTGGACGACGGCGCACAACGTCGACGTCTACCGTCGACAGCTGCGCGCCAAGCTCCGTCACCTGTGGCACACGCTCACGCCAGGGTCCGACGACTGGCGCTGATCCGTCGATCCTTCATACTCGGGCGCGTGCCAGATTCAGCTTCCGCGATCCCTCCGTCCGCAGCGGTTCGGGTCGACCGGCGCCCGCTGAAGATCGGGATCGTCAGCCCGTACGGCTACCCGCATCCGGGTGGCGTCAACGAACACGTGCGATTCACCTACGAGGCGATGAGCCGCATGGGCCACGACGTGTGGATCATCACCTCCAAGTACGGGCGGCAGCGGGAGAGCGAGGGGCACATCATTCGCCTCGGAACCGGCTGGGCGGCGCCGGCCAATGGCAGCGTCGGGCGCGTGACGCTCGGCCTTCGCTTCAAGCACCAGGCGCGCGAAGTGCTCCAGGCGCATGGGTTCGACATCCTCCACTTCCACGAGCCGTTCGTGCCGTTCCTGTCACCGACGGTGCTGGATGCATCGGACACCGTGAACATCGCCACCTTCCACGCCTTCGGCGGCTTCTCTCCGTCCTACTGGGTCGGTAGGCGATTCGCCGGCAGGCTGCCGGGGCTGCTCCACGGGCGGATCGCCGTCTCCAGCGCCGCGCGGCATTTCATCAGCACCTACTTCCCCGGCGAGTACCAGATCATCCCGAACGGCGTTGACCTCGACCGATTCACCGATGCCGAGCCGTACGAGGAGCTGCGCGACGGGAAGACCCTCAATATCCTGTTCGTCGGGCGGCTCGAGGAACGAAAGGGCTTCATCCACCTGCTCAAGGCATATCACCGATTGCGCAAGCGCAAGGTGGACGCGCGGCTGCTGGTCGTGGGAGCGGGCCCAAAGATGCGCGAGTATCGCCGCTACGTCGGCCTGCGCGGCATCCGGGACGTCGAGTTCCTGGGGCGCGTCAGCGATGAGGAGAAGGTCCGCTACTTCGCGTCGGCCGATATCTACTGCGCGCCGAACACCGGCCAGGAGTCCTTCGGCATCGTCCTGCTGGAGGCGATGGCCGCCGGCGTGCCCATCATCGCGAGCGACATTCACGGCTTCAAGCGCGTCGTCGAGCGCAACGTCCAGGGCCTGCTGGTCGAGCCGCGCAATCCGCGAGCCCTGGCCGCGGCGCTCTACGCTCTGGCGCGCGACCCGGATCTGCGCCACGAGATGGGCGACGCGGGTCGCGCCCGTGCCCCCGAGTTCAGCTGGGACCGCGTCACCGAGCGGATCGTCGACTACTACTACGAGACGCGGGAACGGGTCGCCGCCGAACGCGCCTGACACCGTTGGGGGCCGAGCCTGCCAACTACCCGGTGGGCGGGTGAGTGTTCGTCGCATCAACCGATTCGGGTACCCATCATCTCTGGATCTACCCGTTCACTGGGTATCAGGCCGATTCGCGACCTTCGACCCGAGCGGATACCCTCCGGACGGGTATGTGGCTGAGTCGCGGCGGTCGAGACTGACACGTACCCACTGGGCGGGTATCTGGCCGAATCGAAGACACGACGAGGCGAGCCGACCGAGACGGGGCGAGCCGGACCCCGACGTGGCGACATGGCCCACTCAGCCGTCAGGCGAGTCGCTTGCGATACGCAGTGAACGTCTTGTCCGGAATGAAGCCCAGGGATTCGTACAGTGCGGTCGCGCCGGTCGGGCTGTCGGTGTCGACCCCCAGCGAAGCAGAGGTGAAGCCCGCCTCACGCGCGGCAACCAACGAGCCGGCCAGCAGCGCGCGGGCCAACCCCCGACGGCGCCACGGGCGGCGGACGGAAACCTCGGAAACGTAGACGCGCGAGCGTCCGTGCTTCTCGTTCTCCTCGGTCGGGACCGTTGTCACCACGGCGCCGGCGACCTGGTCGCCTGACCACCCGATGCGCCACAGGCTCGGGTCGGCGTTGTCAGGATCGCCGATGAAGCGTTCCCAGTCCGGCTCCGTCCATTCGGCCTCGCCCCAGTGGTCGCGGAACGCCTCCGCCTCGGCTTCCCAGATCGCGCGATAGTGCTCTCGCATGACCGACCGAAGCTCGATGCCGTCGGGCATGGGCGGCGCCTCGACCCCATCCAGCACCGGCGCGACCATCTCGTAGAAGTATCGGACCGGCTCGTAGCCGGCACCGGTCAGGAGCGCCGTGTTGCCCGGATCGGCGTCGATCCCCTCGGAGGCGAGCCATTTGGGCGCCACCTCGCCATGATCGGTGGCGATCTCTCGCAGCCGCGCCTCGTTACGGCGCAGCATGGCCGCGCCGATCCCCCTCCGACGCCAATCCGGATGCACGAAGCCGAAGCACTCGTACGAGCGCCCGCCGTCGACGAGCTCGGACCAGAAGACACGGGAGTAGGCGACCAGCGTGCCATCGACCTCGGCCAGCAGGATGTCACGGGCGGGATCGCAGTTGACCAGGGTCGCGTAGTTGAGGTCGAACTGCTCGATCGTTTCGACGTCCTCGATCCCGTCCGCCTCGTGCGCGGCGGTATACACGCGCAGCATCGACGGGTGATCATCCTTGCCGCGGTAGAGCCGAAAGCCAAATCCCGCCAATGCCGTCCCGGCACGCTGAACCTGCGTCATCGGTCATCCTCCATCGGCTTGTGAAAGGCGGTATAGCGTTCGTGGATCTCGAACCCAGAGGCCTCGTACAGGCCGAGGGCGCCCGTCGGATTGTCGCCATCGACCCCAAGCGCCGCGCTGGTCATGCCACGATCGCGGAGGATCGCCAGAGACTGACCGATCAGCGCCCGCGCGAGGCCCCGTCGTCGCCACGCGCGTCGAGTGAACACGCTGTCGAGCCATCCGCGTCGCAAGCCAAGCTCTTCGTTCTCCGCCGCATAGATCACGTTCCACACGCCGCCTGCCACCTCGTCGCCATCCCAGGCGATGAGCCACAGGTCCGTGTCGGTGTCCGGCTCATCGAGGATGCGGTGCATCTGCTCTTCCGACTCGTCCGAACCGCCCCAGTGGTCGCGGAATGCCTCCCGATTGGCGCGCCAGATGGTCACATGCTGGTCCGACGTCACCGGCCGCAGCTCGAGACCGGCCGGCAGCCGATCCGGCTCGCCAAGGTCTTCGAGGGTCGGTCGCACCATGTCGAAGAACCAGCGCGTCGCCGTATAGCCGGCGACATCCAGGAGACGAGCTGCCGGGCGTCCATCGGCAGCGAACGACGCAACCGCGACCGGCCGCTCGGGACGCTGTGCCGCAGCCAATCCGCGAGCGCGACGCTCGTTGTCTGCGAGCAGCGCCGTGCCGATCCCGCGGCGGTGGTGCACCGGGTCGACAGCGCCCCACAGCCGGTACTCGCGGAACTGACCATCGCGAGTATCGACCCACTCCTGTCCGGCGACGCCGACGACCAAACCGTCGAGCTCGGCCAGCACGACGTCGCGCGCCGCGTCAAAGTGCTCGGAGCGTCGCGCGTACCATGCCGCCTCACCGTCGACGGAGCGACGTTCCTGGATCCCATCGGCGGCGAGTTGGGCATTCAGGAGCCTGACGATCTCGCCCAGGTCCCTTTCGCCAGCGTACGGGCGGATCGTCAGGCCAGCGGGCGCGTTCATCAGTCGGCCTCCATCTGCTTGCGCCATGCGGTGGATCGCTCGGTCACCGTGAAGCCGGCCGACTCGTACAGGCCCAGCGCGCCGGATGGGTTGTCGGCGTCCACGCCCAGTGCTGCCGTCTCCATGCCGCGCTCGCGCAGCAGGTGAAGGGAGCGCGCGATGAGGGCACGGGCCAGCCCCCGGCGGCGCCATGCCCGGCGCGTGAACACACTGTCAAGCCATCCGCGCCGAATCCCAAGCCCTGCGTTCTCCTCCGGATAGATCGCGTTGAGCACCGCGCCGGCAATCTCATCACCTTCGAACGCGACGATGAACAGGGACGGATCGAACTCGGGCGACTCGACCCAACGCCGGAAGTTTGCCTCAGATGGATCGTGCCCGCCCCAGTGGTCGGCGAATGCTTCGTGGTCCGCCTCCCAGATTGCCCAGCCGTCATCGGGCCCAACCGGGCGGATCTCGAGCCCAGGGGACAGCTCACGGATCACCGGCAGGTCGCCGGTGATCGGCCGCTCCATGTCAAAGAACCAGCGGACCGGCGCAAAGCCATGCCGCTCGGCGAGCAACGGGCCAGCAACGCTGCGCTCGTTCGTGCCGAGCCCAAGCACCTTGGGCCGATCCGTCGCATGCGTGGCCGCCAGCTCGCGCATGCGCCGGATGTTGTCAGCCAACAGCGCCCCGCCGATCCCTCGGCGCCGATGCGCAGGCACGACGTACCCGCGACTTCGGTAGTCGCGAACGCCGTCGGTCGCGTCGACCCAGTCGCACCAGGTCACCGCCACCGGTGCACCGTCGACCTCGACCAGGCGCAGATCACGAGTCGAATCGAACTGCTCCGACGGATAGCGCAGCCACGCATCGATCTCGGGAACGCTCATCCTTGCGGGGACGCCGTCGGCAGTCCAGTCCGCGTTCTGAATCCGTGCGATCTCGGCGTGATCGGCCTCGCCGGCATACGGCCGGATGACGAGGTCGAGATTTCCGGGCGCGGTAGCGGCCACATCGGTCTGCATGTCAGTCTCCATCAGCCCACCCTCTTGAGCTTGCCGGTGCGCTTGGCGTAGCGCTCCGCGATGCCGAAGACATACACGCCCAGCGGGATGAGCACCACGCCCATCAGCACCAGCGGCCACACGTTATGGAGCAGCTCGGTGACCGGCGTCCCGTCGATCAGGCCACCCCGGATGCCCTCGAGCACGTAGGTGCCGGGGCTGAACTGCGAAATGAACTGCATCCACTCCGGCAGGACATCGGTGCTGTAGTAGACGCCGCTGAACAGCAGGATGACCGACTGGATCAGAAACACCATCTGATCACCGCGCTCGACGTACAACAGCGGCAGGATGGCGGCCATCATGCCGACGCCGACGAAGCTCACTGAGCCGAGCAGGAGGAACGTGCCGGCCGTCACGAAGTTGCCCCCACTGAACTCCAGGTTGAAGAACAGCATCATGACGACCAGGATGATCACCATCTGGATCAACGCGTACGTCACCGCAAACACGGTCGACCCCACCAGCTGGGTGTAGCGCCGCACCGGCGCCATGAACGTGTACTCCAGGGTCCCCTCCCAACGCTCCCAGGTCACCGTCTCGCCGATGAAGCCGAAGACGATGGACAGGAAGTTCCAGAAGATGGTGCCGATCACCAGCACCTGGAGCAGGCCGGGGTCATCCTGGGCAACGCCGATGAAGGCCACGGCCAACGCGGCCGCCAGCGAGTACACGAGCCAGGCGACCTCCCAGCCCCAGTAACGCCGTGTCAGGTTGAAGTTGCGCTCGACGAAGGCGAAGCTCGCCCGCAGCTCGCGCGTTGCCATTGACATCGTTCGATCTCTTTCTCAGTTCTGAATTTCTTGTTCGCTACTCGTCGTCTTCGTGGTCGTTGTCGCCGATGTCCTCGTCGAGGCTCTTGCCGGTGAACGTCATGAACACGCTCTCCAGCGTCGGCTCCGTCCCGTAGTCCCGCGCGACCATCGACTTCAGCTCATCCGGCGTCCCCTCCGCCACCAGCCGTCCGTCATTGATCAGCGCGATGCGATCGCACAGCCGATCCGCCTCCGCCAGGTCGTGCGTGGTCAGCACGATCGTCGCGTCATGCGTATCGCGCACCTCCTCGACGAAGGCCTGCACGTCGAGCTTCGAGCGCGGGTCGAGCCCCGTCGTCGGTTCGTCCAGCAGGAGGACCGTCGGGCTCGTCAGCAGCGCCCGCGCGATCGCGACCTTCTGCTGCATGCCCCGGCTCATCTGCTCGACCGGCCGGCTCAGGCGCTTCTCGCCGATCCCCAGGCGCGCAAGGATGCGGATCGCCTCCGCCCGTGCCTCCTTCGCGTCGAGGCCGTAGAGCCGGGCCGCATAGGCCAGGTTCTCGTGCGGTGAGAGCTTCTTGAAGAAGGCGGCGTCCACGCTCACGCGGTTGATGAGCCGTTTCACGGCCATCTCCTCGCGCTCGATGTCGTGGCCGAGGACCTCGACCCGCCCGGCCTCGAGCGTCAGCAGCGTGCTGACCAGTCGGATGAGCGTGCTCTTGCCCGATCCGTTCGCGCCCAGGATCCCGTAGATCTCGCCGCGACGAATCGACATGCTCACGTCATTCACCGCGATGACCGACTTCTTCCTGCGGCCGACCACGAATCGCTTTGTGGCGTGCTCGATGAGCAGCGCAGGCTGCTCGCCCGGTGGCGGCGGGCCGACGCGGCGCGCCGGCTCCGCTGACGTGACCGGCATCGGTGCAATCTTCGGTTCGTTCATGACCTCGATCATCGTTTCGTGTCCCGTGTGTGGTTGCTGCTTCGTGGCCGGACATCAAAGAGAGCCGCGACCGTTCTCATTCGGTCCGCGGCTCCTGGTCTGCCCTCGGAAGAGCAACAAAAAACCGTGGACCTGATCCGGCCCACGGCTCGTGGCTGGTTGCGTCGGCGGCCTTACCGCCGGTGCTCCACCTCGAGCGAGGACACAGATCTCCCGTCGAACTCGACGCCAGTGGGCGCGAGCCGCGGTGCGTTGATGGCGCACTTGAGGAGATTCATTGCCGTCAGATCGCTCCTTGCTTCACTGATCCTGTCCCCGAACACCCCGGGCAGCGTCGGCCGCGGTCGGTGGTGCCGGCGGAGTCTACGACCGCCATTCGGGACGTGTCAAGCAACCTACGTCGTTTGTCTCGGGTTGCGATACGACGGGCCTGCCTGCGCTCCGGGACGTCGGGTGTTCTATCGTGTGTGCCACCTGAGCAGGAGCACCCGAGCCGTGCAGATCAACCGTGGACTCGTCTTCTGGGGCGTGGCCCTTATCACCGCGGGCGCCGTGGCACTCGCCATTCAGTCCGGCACGGTGTCGGCCGATGCCGCGCGCGAGACATGGCGCCTGTGGCCCGTGGTCCTGATCGTGATCGGCATTTCGATCATCGCGGCGCGGACACCGCTCGCGCTCGTCACGACGCTCCTCGCGGGGCTCGTCGTCGGCGGGCTGGGCGGGACGCTGGTCGCCGGCGTTCCGGATGGGCTGAGCATCGGCTGCGGGGCAGAGCCGGACGAGTCGATCACCACGGCGGACGGCAGCCTGACCGACGGCGCGCGCGTCGAGCTGGATTTCAACTGCGGGGAGCTGGACGTCAGCACCGCGGCCGGCGACGCGTGGAGCCTCGAGGCACGGCATGCCGGCGACGAGCCCGACATCTCGAGCGACGCCGGCGGGTTGCGCATCGCCGCGGATGGCGGTGGCTGGGCCGGTTTCAACGACGCACGCCAAGCATGGACCGTCACCCTTCCGGCGGAAGGCGACCTCGAGCTCGTCGTGAGCGCCAACGCCGCATCGTCCCGTCTCGACCTCGGCGGAGCCTCCTTGCGCGACTTGACGATCGACGCCAACGCGGGCAGTGTCGAGCTCGATTTGGCCGGATCCTCGGTGGCGGAGCTATCGATCGACGCCAACGCGGGGTCGATCTCATTGGACGCTGATGGCACGACCGCCGTGAACGGATCGGTCGAGATGAATGCCGGCTCGCTCGAGCTCTGCGTGCCAGTCGACGTCAGCGTGGCCATCACCATCGAGGATGCGAACGTCACGTTCAGTCACAACCTCGACGAGGCTGGCCTTACGCGCCAGGAAGATACCTGGACCGGCGGCGGCGGTCCACCCGCTGTGACCCTCGAGGTGGATGGCAACGCCGCGAGCTTCACCCTCAACCCCGACGGAGGCTGCACATGACCCGGCGCCTGTACCGATCACGCACCGACACCGTATTCAGCGGCGTCGCGGCCGGTTTGGCAACGTACCTCAATGCCGATCCCGCCCTCGTGCGGATCGCCTGGGCCATCCTCGTCCCGCTCACCGGCGGCGTGGCACTGGTCGCCTACATCGTTGCATCCTTCGTCGTGCAACAGGCCCCCGCGGCAGGTGCCTCGGCAGACCCTGCCGATACGGCGGCAGAGCCTGCCGAGGCGCCGGAACCGACGGTATCCGACGGCCGTGCCGGCGTGATCGTCGGCATCGGCCTGGTCCTGCTCGGCCTGTGGTTTCTGGTCCGGCCAGCCCTTCCCGCCATCGATTGGAACCTCGTCTGGCCGCTCGTCATCGTGGCCATCGGCGGCCTGATCCTGGTGCGCTCGATGAATCGTGGCGGCTGACGGGTCACATGATGGGCGTCAGCCAACCCGCAAGCGAGCCTCGCCATCGTCTTGACTCAGTGTGTGTTTCTGTCACATGGCACTCATGGTGCCATTAGGCCTAGGGCAGAGGTCTCAGACGCACACCCGGACTCGG
>JBBSLF010000024.1:0-18991 GCA_038255505.1 Candidatus Limnocylindria bacterium | reverse complement strand
TATGCCGTGCGGACGGGCAATAGCCGGGAAAAGTGCCCAGGACTGTCGATGTCTGAGCGTGCACACGACAGATGAACCCGAGTTCTCTCGCCTAATGCCCGACACGACGGCATTAGAGCGAACGGTGGCCTCCGTTCGGACTATTGCCGTGCCGGCGGGCATTTGGCCCTACTGCCGGCACGGCGAGGAGGTCAGCTGGTGCTGCCGCTCCGGGGCTTGCGGGCCGTCCGGAATCGACCCCAGATTCCCTGCGGCTCACCCTCGGATCCCTCGCTCGGCGCGTCAGTCGCCTGGGCTTTGGGGGTGCGGGTGGATCGGCGCTTGGGCTTCTCCTCGGGCGCAGGCTCCTCCGCGGTAGCCTCGGCCTTTGGGCTTCGGGTGGATCGGCGCTTGGGCTTGTCCTCGGGCGCAGGCTCCTCCGCGGTAGCCTCGGCCTTCGGGCTTCGGGCTGATCGGCGCTTGGGCTTGTCCTCGGGCGCGGCATCGCCCGCCGCTTCGGCCTTCGGGGTTCGGGGTGATCGGCGCCTGGGCTTCTCCTCCGCGGGCTCGGCGGATGCGGTCACATCCTGGGCCGGAAGGCCCAGCTCGGCGAGTGTGTCGGCATCGGCCTCCTCGAAGGTGTACTCGCGGTCGGAGTCGGCACCGTCGATCTGACTGAGATCATCGAACTCTTGCCACCCAACCTCGTCGCTGGGGGCGCCCGGCGTCTCCTCGTCCTCACGTCGTGACCGACCGCGACCGCGTCCACCGCGACGTCGACGGCGACGGCGAGCCTGCTCGTCACCCTCGGTGATCGTGTCGGCCGGAGACGATGTCGAAGCGGGTACGTCCGAAGCGGCAGCTACCACGGGCTCGGCCGCAGCCGGCTTGGCGGCGCTGCGACGGACGGGTGCGGCCCTGCCACGGCGACCGTCGGTGGCACCACCGGTCCTGAGTGCGGCGAGGGCCGCGGCGGCCACCGACGGCGATGCGTCGCGGAATCCGAACTCGGGGCTGACCTCCTTGGCCGGCATCTCGGGAGCGCTCATGCTGTCGCGCACGGCGCGTCCTTCCTTCCGGCTGATGGAGGCGACCTTCATGATGTCCATGAACTCATCGGCGACGGCAATGAGATCGGACGAGGTGTTCGGTTTGAAGCTGATGACCTCGCAGCGCACACCCTTGTCCTGGAGCGCCTTGATGGCCGGGGCAAAGTCGCCGTCACCGGACACGATGACCGCGATGTCCATCCTATCGGCCAGACGGAAGAGGTCGACCACGAGCTCGATGTCGAGGTTGGCCTTCATTCGGCCATCCCCGAACTTGCGGATGTCCTTGATGACCGGCTTGTAGCCGTTCTTGCCAAGGAAGTCGATGAACTTGCGCTGGTTCTCATTCTCCGGGTCGAGCCCGGTGTATGCGTATGCGCGAATGAGGTCGCGCCCCTTGGTGGCGTGCTTGAGAAGGGCGACGTAATCGACGTCGACATCCTGGCCTCGAGCCGCGTAGTACATGTTGGCGACGTCAACGAACATCGCCACGTTCTTGCTCACAGGTTGAGCTTCTCCTGAGTGTGTTTGATATGGCCGATGCGGGTGCGAGGGTCAGCCGATGCTTCGACCCAGGCTTCGTCCGCGGCTCGCGAACCCCAGCCGCTTCCAGAGCGACGGTTCTGCGGATGCCAGCGGTTCGGAAACCTCCACGCGCGTGCAGCCTTTGTTTTTGGCCGAGGTGGCGAGGTGCTCGACGATCTCGTCGGCGATCCGACGCCTGTCGGCGGCCTCCAGCACCGGCGCTCGCGCGACTCCCAGCTCGTCGATGACACCGACGAAGGGACCCGATCGCACCGAGGGCCTCAGGGCGAGGACTCCGATCCCCACGACCTGCCGATCAACTTCCGCGGCGACAACCGTCGCGGAAGGGACAAAGAACAGGTTACGCAGATAATCGGCGTCGTCGCGCCCGGCCTCGGGATCGGCGTCGCCAAGCGCAAGAATGCGGATTGCGGCGTCGAGATCCGTGAGTCGGGCGTTGCGGACGTGAACCTCCACGAAGGCCTCTCGGGAGCGATTCGCAGCGAGCGTGCTGCTGACGACCCGACCGAGGATACCACGAATGGCCGGATGAACCTTCTGGTACGAACGGCACTACTCTAGGCGATGTCGCGCAAACCTATTGCGCCACACCTTCGGGCGCCGGTATGATGCCGCGCACCTTTGATACGCCGGGCCCTCGCATGCGCGAAACCCCCCGAGCACACCATGGAGGAGAAAAGAACGGATGCAGAAGTACACGCGATGGAGCGCCATCCTGGTCGTGCTGATGCTCGCCCTTGCCGCATGCCAGAGTGACGGCGGTAGCAGTGGCGACCCAAGCACCAGCATGGACCCAGGCACCAGCATGGACCCAGGCACCAGCATGGACCCAGGCGAGAGCATGGACCCAGGCTCCGGCTCGGCAGCCGACTGCGACGCCGATGAATTCGGTTGCATTGAGCTTGCTGAGGGCGATCCGCTCGTCATCGGCACCGCGCTTGTGATCAGCGGCGCAAACGAGACGCTCGGCACCGATAGCCAGACCGGCACCGAGGTCGCCCGTCAGTTCCGTCCCGAGATCGCCGGCCACGAGGTCGAGTTCGATCACCAGGACGACGAGTGCGGACCCGAGGGTGGCACGGCCGCCGCGCGCGCACTGGTCTCAACCGAGAACATCGCTGCCATCATCGGCACCAGCTGCTCGGGAGCCGGCGTTCCGGCCGCCGAGATCACCAGCGCCGAGGGCATCCTGATGGTTTCCCCGTCGAACACGGCACCGTCGCTGACCGCCGAGGACACGCACGAGCCGTTCTACGCGCGCACCGCGCATAACGACGAGATCCACGGCGCGGCCATGGCGCAGTTTGTCTGCGAGGAGCTTGAGCTCACCACGGCCGCCACCATCGACGACGGCTCGCCGTATGCCGATCAGCTGGCCAACGTCTTCGCCCGCTCCTTCGAGGAGCAGTGCGATGGCACGATCACGGCCGAGGAAGCCGTTTCGGAGGGCCAGACGGACTTCAGCGGCGTGCTGGAGAACATCGCGGCCGACTCGCCGGAATTCCTGTACTTCCCGATCTTCGTCGCCGAGGGTGCCCTGATCACCCAGCAGGCGAAGGACACGGCCGGCCTGAATGACACCATCCTGGCCGGCGCGGACGGCTACCTCTCCCCCGACTGGCTCAGCGCCGCAGGCGCCGCCGCCGAGGGTCACTACCTGTCGGGTCCGGACCTGGACTTCGCCGGCGAC
The DNA here is from genome assembly GCA_038255505.1 of Candidatus Limnocylindria bacterium. Taxonomy (GTDB): domain Bacteria; phylum Chloroflexota; class Limnocylindria; order QHBO01; family QHBO01; genus JACDBZ01. The sequence goes on along the minus strand of JBBSLF010000024.1, from coordinate 15,727 downwards.
TTCTACGCCGACGAGTTCCTACCGGCCTACCGCGACATCGGCGGTGTCGACCAGCCGATCAGCGTCTTCCATGCTCACGCCTATGACGCGTACAACATGATCGCCGAGGCGATCGAGGACGTGATGTTCACCGATGGCGGGACGACATATATCCCGCGCACGGCACTCCGTGACGCGTTCTTCGCAATCTCCGGGTACGAAGGCATCACCGGCTCACTGACGTGCAACGAGACCGGCGACTGCGCCGACGCGCAGATCAGCGTCAGCGAAGTCCAGGACGGCGCGTTCGTGCGCATCTGGCCCGAGGAATAACGTCCTGTAGTCCCTGAGACCGGACAACGGGTGCGGGTGAGACGGACGACCGGCTCACCCGCACCGCTACCGCAGACACCGCCCAACGGGAGCTGAGATGCCCGTCCGCCGTTCCCGGCTCAACTTTGTCAACGTGTTCCTGTGGGTGCTCGGAGGGAGCATCCTCGCGCTGGCCGCATTCGGCGCGTTTCTCACCATCCAGCAGGGTCGCCTGTCCGGCGACCAATGGCAGACGCTCATCATCGCGGGCATCGCGCTCGGGAGCGTCTACGCGCTGATCGCGCTGGGCTACACGCTCGTCTACGGCATCCTGTTCATGATCAACTTCGCCCACGGCGAAGTGTTCATGTGGGGCGCCTTCACCGCCTACTTCGCAGCCACTGCGCTCAACGATGCGGGCATGATGGCGTCGAACCCGATCCTCGCCTTCGTGCTGGTCCTCGCCACGGCCATGCTCGTCAGCATGCTCGTGGCCGTCATGCTCGAGCGCATCGCCTATCGAAAGTTGCGTGGCGCGCCGCGCCTGGTGCCGCTCATCACCGCCATCGGCGCCTCGCTCGTTCTCCAGTACACGGCACGCGGCTTCTACGGCTCCGGCGTGCGGGCCTACCCGGACTTCACGCTCTTCGACGGGTCGATCGAACTGGGCCCGGTGGGGATGAGCGTCAAGCAGTTCGTGGTCATCGCGTCCGCGATCACCATCATGGTGCTGCTGTACCTCTTCATCAACAACACCCGCACCGGTCGCGCCATGCGCGCCGTGAGCGAGGACAAGGACGTCGCGGCCATGATGGGAATCAACGTTGATCGCATCATCGTCACCACCTTCGCCATCGGCGGGCTGCTGGCTGGCGCCGCGGGCATCCTCTACACGCTCCTGTTCAACCAGGTCCACTTCTTCATGGGCTTCCTGCCAGGGATCAAGGCATTCACGGCGGCCGTCCTCGGGGGCATCGGCAACGTGATCGGAGCGGCGCTGGGAGGACTCGCATTGGGCATCCTCGAGTCACTCGGGCCGAACCTGCTGCTGACCGGCTACGGCATTCCGGCACCGAACCAGCTGAAGGACGTCATCGCCTTCAGCGTGCTGGTCCTGGTGCTCATCTTCCGCCCGGCAGGATTCCTTGGCCGAAAGGAGAACGTGTGATGGATCCGCTCATGCGACGCGCGATCATCACCGGGCTCCTGGGTGGCGCGGCCGTCACCCATATCGGGCTCATTGGCATGATCGACGCATTCCAGTCGCGGGACACGATCGCCGACGTCCTCACCCTCGGCGCGCTCCTGCCGATCCTGATCGCGCTTCTGATCGGCTGGCGCTCCGGCGGACCGATGCGCACGCCCCACCTCGTCCCCACGAACCGCCACGCCATCCTGCTCGGAGCCGTGGGGGGAGCCGTCACCGGCCTCGTCATCGCAGCCCTTGCCCTGTTCACCACGACGGTCGACGTGCGCTGGATCCTATCGAACGCGAGCCCCTCGCTCGCAGAAGAGCTGTGGTACGGGCAGGGCCCCGCGCTCGGTTCGATCCTGGTCGTCCTCGTCAGCGCCGCGGCCGGTGCCGCCGGTGCGGCACTGCACGTCGTTCCGGGGCCTGTCGCGCGCGCGCTGACGGTCGGTGGCCTCACGGCCATCCTGGTCGCACTCATGGAGCCGTTCGTCGTCGCCGTGCTGCGAAACATCGGGCTCCGCATCCTTGAGGATACGTTCTACGCCCAGGGCGGCCTGACGCTGATCGGCTTCGTGCTCGTCTTCGCCATCACCGCGGCCGGCACGTATGCCTGGGCCATCCGCGGTCGCGAGACGAAGCAACGCGTTGCCGCCATGCCACCGGATCGGCGTCGGACGGGCAAGCTGGTCGTCTACTTCATGCTCGCCGCATTCCTCCTGCTGCTGCCCCAGATCGTCGGGTCGCGCCTGTCGGAAGTGGTTGGCACCGTCGGCCTGTACATCCTGCTCGGCCTTGGCCTGAACATCGTCGTCGGCTTCGCCGGCCTGCTGGACCTGGGCTACGTGGCGTTCTACGCGGTCGGCGCGTATACCACTGCGGTTCTGACATCGGCCGCCTCGCCGGCGTTCTCACCGGAGCTGCCCTTCTTCGGTGCGCTTCCATTCGTGGTCGTGGCGGCCATGCTCATCGGCCTCATGGTCGGCACGCCGGTGCTCAGGCTGCGCGGAGACTATCTCGCCATCGTGACCCTCGGGTTCGGCGAGATCGCCCGCATCCTGTTCCTGTCAGCGTGGGCGCAGCCGCTGGTCGGTGGCGCGCAGGGCATCCTGTCCGTACCACCACCGATCCCGTTCGGCCGCGATCCGCAGTCGATCTACTACCCCATCCTGTTCTTCTGCATCCTCGCCGCGGTCGCGGCCCGGAGCCTCCAGGGATCGCGCGTCGGGCGTGCCTGGAACGCGATGCGCGAGGACGAATCCGTGGCCGAAGCCACCGGCATCAACACGGTCACCTACAAGCTCCTGGCCTTCGGGCTGGGCGCCGCATTCGGCTGCATCTCGGGCGCGCTGTTCGCCACGAAGATCGGCACCGTCTTTCCCGTCAGCTTCGACCTGCTGGTCAGCATCAACGCGCTCGCGCTGATCATCCTGGGCGGCATGGGCAACATCGCGGGCGTCATCGTCGGCGCGCTCGTCCTGGTCGGGCTACCGGAGCTCCTTCGCGAGTTCAGCGAATTCCGCCTTCTCATCTACGGGGTGGTGCTGGTGGCGATGATGCTGCTGCGGCCGGAGGGGCTGCTGCCCAGCCGCAGCCGCCGGGCCGAGCTGCACGAGCGCGAGGACGCCGAGGATCAATATGAGGATGAGGCCGGCGAAAAGACAGGGCAGCCGGTGGTAACCACATGACCACGAGTGGGGCCCTGACCGGAGTGACGGTGCAGGACGCGATTCTGCGCGCCGATAAGGTCACCATGCGCTTCGGCGGCCTCATCGCCAACCGAGAGGTCGACTTCGTCATCCCACGTGGCGGGATCGTCTCGCTCATCGGCCCGAACGGAGCGGGCAAGACAACGTTCTTCAACCAGCTCACCGGCATGCTCCAGCCGACCTCCGGCGAGATCACGTTCGAGGACACCTCGCTCGTCGGACGCTCGCCGCACGAGATCGTGGAGCTCGGCGTGGGCCGGACGTTCCAGAACATTCGGCTGTTCGGCGCCATGACCGTTCTCGCCAACGTGATGGTCGGCCATCACGTGCGCATGAAGGCCAGCTGGTGGGGCTCGCTGCTCCGCCTGCCCGCGGTGCGGGCCGAGGAAGAGGCCACCCGCCAGCGCGCTCGGGAGCTGCTCGACATGGTCGGCCTGAGCCGCCGCTTCGAGGAGGACTGGGCCAAGAACCTGCCCTACGGCGACCAGCGCCGGCTGGAGCTGGCGCGCGCCCTGGCCAGCGAGCCGAAGCTGCTCCTGCTGGACGAGCCGACCGCGGGCATGAACCCCGGCGAAACGGCCCAGATGACCGAGCTCATCAAGCGACTCCGCGACGAGCTGGACCTGACCGTCCTGCTCATCGAGCACGACATGAAGGTGGTGATGGGCATCAGCGAACGAATCACGGTTCTCGACCACGGCGAGCTGCTGGCGGAAGGCAAGCCTGACGAGATCCGCGCCAATCCCAGCGTCATCGAGGCCTACCTCGGCAAGGGGGCAACGACCGCATGACCCAAACCGACATGACCCAAACCGATACGGCCGCCGGCGGCGCACAGCCGCTCCTCGAGCTGACCGATCTCCACGTGTACTACGGCAACATCGAGGCGCTGAAGGGCGTGTCGCTCACCGTGGGACGCGGCGAGGTGGTGACCCTCATCGGCTCCAATGGAGCCGGCAAGAGCACGACGCTGCGCGCAATCAGCGGCACGCACAAGCCGCGGAGCGGCACGATCAAGCTCGAGGGGCGCGAGATTCATCACCTGCCCGCACACGAGGTCGTGACCTTCGGCATCGCCCACTCGCCCGAGGGTCGCAAGGTCTTCAGCCGCATGACCGTGTTCGAGAATCTGCAGATGGGCGCCTTCAGCCGGCGCGAGAAGATCGACGACGACATCACGCGCGTGTTCGACCTCTTCCCACGACTTCGCGAGCGTCGTTCGCAGAAGGCCGGGACGATGTCCGGCGGCGAGCAGCAGATGCTGGCCATGGGCCGCGCGCTCATGGCACACCCGACCATCCTGCTCCTCGACGAACCCTCGATGGGACTCTCGCCCATCCTCACCGAGCAGATCTTCAAGATCATTCACGAGATCAACGAGCAGGGAACGACCGTGCTGCTGGTGGAGCAGAACGCGCTCATGGCGCTGAATGCCGCTCACCGTGGCTACGTGATCCAGACCGGCAAGATCCTCCTGGCCGATACCGCCGCCAACCTCGCGGCCAACGAGCAGGTGCGCCAGGCCTACCTCGGCGAGATCTAAGGCTCAAGTGTCCGCGGACCCACCGCCACGCCGCTCACCCGGCGACTACCGCCCCGACCTGCGCCCCATGCTGATCCTGCTCAGCCTGTTCGTGGCCGTGATCATCGCCTGGCTGTTCCTCTCGCCACTCATGCTGCCGGCCTAACCGGCGCACTCCGCCGTGGCGTCGGTGCAACCTACGTGGAGCGCACGGTAACAAGCGCCGGTTTGGTCATACGCCGTCTCCACGGGCAATAGACGGGATCTCGGGGCTTCGGGAGCCGGTGGTGAGCGTGAGCTACCGCCTCAGATCACGATCGGCCCGCCTAATGACCTCAGGCACGGCATATGTCCCAACGCGCACTCGAGCGCGGATGAAAGCCTCAGTAGCGCCGCGAGACTCCGAAGCCTGAGCCGGCGCCGTAGAGGACCATCGCCACGCCCACCGCTGCCAGCGCAAGACCCGGCGATTGCTGCGGAAGCGGCAGGTAGCCCACCGACCAAAGTTCCCAACCGCGATATGCGAGCGCAGCCCCGCCAACAATCCCGAGGGCCAGATAGACCCAGGGAGAGTCAAGGATGAAGCCCCATCGGCCTCGCATGTAGCCGATGTCGAGCAGCACCAGTGCCAGGATGGCAGCACCGTAGATGACGATCCCGGGGCCTTCGAGCCCGATGCCCTCCTGGGCCGGCACGAGTACGCCCTCCACCGAGTCACCACCGGCACGCCACCACGGCAGGAACCCCGAGCCGATCATGGCCAGGCTGCCCAGCAGGATGAGGATGCGGAACCGGCGCGCGCCGCCGTCCATCGGTTCAGTCCTCGGGCGGCGCGCCGCCGTAGACCGACGGCTTCAGCACGCCAATGTACGGCAGGTTGCGGTAGCGCTCGTCGTAGTCGAGGCCGTAGCCGATGACGAATCGGTCCGGGATCGTGAAGCCGCGGTAGTCGATCGGGATCTCGGCCAGGCGACGTGCCGGCTTGTCGAGGAGGCAGCAGACCTTGATCGACGCCGGGTGACGCTCGCCGAGATAGCGCAGGAGGTAATTCAGCGTCAGCCCGGTATCGATGATGTCCTCGACCACGATCACGTCGCGCCCCTCGATGGGCTTCGAGAGGTCCTTGAGGATACGCACCTGCCCGGAGGACTCGGTGCCTGACCCGTAGGACGAGACCTCCATGAGGTCGATGCTCATCGGCAGATCCATGGCGCGCATGAGATCCGCGAGGAAGACGAGGGAGCCCTTCAGGACGCTGACGAGCACCGGATCGCGTCCGGTGTAGTCGCGCACCAGCTCGGCCCCGAGCTCGGTGACACGCGCGGCGACCGTGTCGGTGTCGAGCAGGACCTCCTCGACGTCGGCGTACAGGCTCATCGGCTCACCCCGGCGCCGGTGTGAGCGTAGGCGCCGTTCGCCGCGGTGACATCGGTCAGGAAGTCCAGGCGTCCGTACTTGAGCATCAGCGCGCGGAAGTCACGGGCGTAGAAGAGCTTCACGCGAATCTCAGGGTACAGCTGGCGCATCCAGCGCAGCTTGCGGTTCTTCTTGCGCACCAGCGACTGCTTCAGGGTCGTCAGCTCGACGTACAGGCCGATCTCCGGCAGGTAGAAGTCGGGCGCGAACGATTCGACGACCGCTCCGCCGGCGTTCCAGGAGATGGGGAAGACGTCGGGTTCGTAGCGCCATGCGACACCGTAGAAATCGAGGATCCTGGCCAGCTCCGCCTCGCTGTCATGTGCGAAGCGGGGTGGCGGATCCGAGGTCATGAGCTCCGCCACTTGACCTCGATCGTAGTCTGCCGCTTTGCCTTCACCGCCATCGGTTTCGAGTATATCCGCGAAGGTTATCCACACATCACGCCGGATCGCGCGAATCGTGGATAAATCGCCTTGTGATCCCCACGGGTTCGCTGGTACGGTGTTCGTCCTGCTTCTGCGGACGACCGAGTACGGTAACCGTCGCGATGATCGGGGCTCATGCGAGAGCGAGCCGCGACGCCGATCATGTGACGGGAAGACCGAAAGGTTCGTCCGAAGGAGCATCTTTTCTTGTTCGAGACCGATGCGCGCGCCGCGCGCCTGGCGCTTCATCGCCTGCTGGAGCCCGATGAGCTGGCGCTTCCCGCAGGCTTCCTCGATGCCGTCGAGCGATACGTGCTCCTCCTGCTGGCGGCCAACGCCCGCCTCAATCTGACGCGTGTTGTCGAGCCCGAGGAGGTGGCGCGCGCGCACCTCCTGGACGCACTTTCCGTGCTGCCGCTCCTTGATTCGCTCGCGCCTGCCCGCGCCCTCGACCTCGGATCGGGCGGCGGCGTGCCCGGAATCGTCCTGGCGCTGGGCCGTCCGCGCGTTGCGTGGACGCTGGTCGACTCGGTCCGCAAGAAGGCCGATGCCCTCCGCGGATTCGCCGGCACGCTCGGGTTGACCTCCGTTGATGTGATCGCCGAACGAGCGGAGATCATGGGCCGCGATCCGGCGCATCGAGAGCGCTACGACCTCGTCACCGCCCGGGCCTGCGCCGCCCTTCCGGTCTTGGTCGAGTACGCTCTGCCGCTCCTCCGCGTGGGCGGCACGCTCATCGCCTGGAAGGGGGCGCTCGCAAATGAAGAGCTTCGCAATGGCACCGCAGCGTCCCACTCCCTCGGCGGGGGTGATCCGACGATCCACGCCACGGGCTTCGGCGTCCTCGGCGACCATCGGTTCGTGACCGTGCGCAAGCTCGCCGCAACTCCCGCCACCTACCCACGGCGTGCGGGCGAGGCCTCGCGCCGCCCACTGGCGGCGATAGATCGCTGATTCGTGGCAGGAGTGGCGCGATGGGGTCGCGGAACGGCGATAGATCGTCGGTCTCTGAGCTCGACGGGCGCGTGAGTGCGCGATCCTTGTCACTGGGTGACCGACACATCGACGATCGGCGACATGAACGGCGCCGCTTGTCACGAAACGCCGACACATCGGCCAGGCGATGCCGAGGGCGAGCATCTCGCGCGTCGTCCCACCGTGGAAGCCGCCGATAGATCGCCGAATCGCGGCCTCACGGCTGGGCTGTGACAGAAACCACCGATAGATCGGCGCCCGGGAGAGCTCATCGCATCGGTCACGCGGGCGAGGCGTCGGTATACTCGCGAATCGCATGCGCATTGCTGTCCTCTCGGACATTCACTCCAATCTTGCCGCCCTGGAGGCGGTCGCCTCCGACCTTCCCGCCGTCGACCAGGTCTGGGTCCTCGGGGATATCGTCGGCTATGGTCCGCAGCCCAACGAGGTGATCGCCACGCTCCAGGCCATGGGCGCGCGCAGCGTGCTCGGCAACCATGACGGCGCGGCGATCGGCACGGTGGATGCCGGCGACTTCAACCTCGACGCGCGGGCAGCGATCGAATGGACGGCAGGCGTCATCGACGGCAACGCGCGCGCGTACCTGGCCAGCCTGCCCGAGATTCGGCGAGACGGCGATCTGACCGCCGTGCATGGCTCGCCACGTGCCCCGGTCTGGGAGTACATCACCGGCCCGAGCGTGGCAGCAGCGAACTTCGATGCCTTCGAGTCGCGCCTCTGCCTCTTCGGCCACACCCACCTGCCGGTCATCTACCGCGAGGTCGACAGCGAGGTGGAGGTCACCGCCGGAATGCCCGGCGACCGCGTCGAGCTCGAAGGGAGACGCGCCCTGCTCAACCCCGGCAGCGTCGGCCAGCCGCGCGACGGATTGCCCGATGCGGCGTACGCCATCCTCGAAACCGGGGACAGCCCGAGCGAGGACGCGATCAGCTTCCACCGCGTGCGGTACGACATCGACCGGACGCAGCGGCTCATGCGCGAGATCGGCCTGCCACCGCGGCTGGCCGAGCGCCTCGCCTTCGGGCGGTAGGATAACGACGGAATGGCCTTCTTTCGACGGGCCGAGAAGCCCTCGGCCACCTTCGATCACGCGCGCATCCTCGTCCCGCTGGTCGGCGAGGATGCAGTGGATGATCCCGCCCTGAAGGTGGCCGCCCTCCTGCTCGGTGGTCGCGAGGGTGTCGAGGTGTCGCTGCTCCACGTCATCGAGGTGCCATTCGACCGCACCCTGGACGCCGAGAACGATTCCTCGGTCGTCCGCGCCGATGAAATCCTGTCGCGTGCCGAAGCGATGCTGGCCGCCCGCAGCATTCGCACCCGGACCAGCACCGTGCAGGCACGTGCCGCCGGGCCTGCCATCGTGGACGACGCGAACGAGCTGGGCGCGGACCTCATCGTGATGGGCCTGCGGTACAAGAAGCGATTCGGAGGACAATGGGACGCGGGACGCACCGTCCCCTACGTCATGCGTAACTCGACCGCGCCGGTCTGGTGCCTGCGCGCCGAGACGAAGGAGCTGGCACACACGCCATGAGAGTCATCATCGTCGGCTGCGGCCGGGTCGGCGCCCGGGTCGCGGCAGCGCTCGACGCGCAGGGCGAGCACGTCACGGTCATCGACATCGCGGCGCGCGCGTTCAGTCGCCTGCCGCCCGACTTCGGTGGCGAGACAGTTCGCGGCAACGGGACCGATGAGGACGTCATGCGATCGGCGGGCGCCGAACAGGCCGACCTCGTCATGGCCCTGACCGAGGGAGATAACCGCAATGCACTCGCAGCGCAGGTGGCGAAGCACACGTTCGGCGCGCCACGCGTGATCGCCAAGATCAACGATCCGCTGCGCGGCGAAGCATATCGCGCGCTGGGATTGGAAACGATCTGCCGCACGACCATGCTCGGCGACGCGCTCATCGTCGCCGCGATCGAAGGTGCCGAAGCCACCAATGGATTCGTGGAGGCGGCGACGGCTCAACCGCTGCGCGGCGCGCCCCCACCCGGCTCACTCGCGGACGAGGAGGCGAAGGCCGCACTCCGGTCGGGCGAGGGCGCCGAGGCCGAAGCGACCATCGTGCAGCCCGGCGACGGACAGGGAGGGTTGTAGCGCGATGTACGTGATCGTCGTCGGCGGCGGCAACGTCGGCTACTACCTGACCAAGGAGCTGCTCGCGGCCGGCCACGAAGTGGTCGTCATCGAGGAGGACGCCGCGCGCGCCCGGCAGATCGCGGACGAGCTCGGCAGCATCGTTGTGGCGAACGACGGATGCGAAGGCCGATACCAGGCGGAGGCAGGCATGGGCCGCGCGGACGTGATGGCCGCGGTGACGGGTGATGACGCCGTCAATCTTGCCGCCTGCCAGATCGCCAAGATGCGATTCAACGTTCCGCGCTCCATCGCGCGCATCAACGACCCGAAGAACGAGAAGCTGTTCCGGCAGCTTGCCATCGACGAGACGGTCAGTCCGACACGCGCCATTCTCGGCGTCATCGAGCACGAGATCCCCGTGCACGACCTGTTGCACCTGGCCGAGCTCGAAGGAGGCGAAGTGCAGATCGTCGAGGCTCAGCTCGACGCCGATTCGCCCGTCATCGGGCAAGAGCTACGCCAACTGGCGCTCCCGGAAGGCAGCTCCATTGCGGTGCTCATCCGCGACGAGCGAGCCCAGTCACCACGCTCCGACACGAGGCTGCGCGTCGGCGACAAGATCCTGGCGGTGACCTCGCCGGAGAGCGAGTCGGAGCTGCGCAGCCTCCTCATCGGCGAGTGACCGCCCCGGACGCGGGCAGCGTCCTGCGCCGCGCGCTCATCGCATGGGGCCTGGGTCATCTCGCTCTCGGCCGCACGACGCGCGGTTGGACCCTGCTCGCGGCCGAGGTCATCGGCCTCCTGCTGGTCGGATGGCTGACCATTGGCCTCGCAGATTCGAGCGCCTACCTGGTCCCATTCCTGACGGGGTTTGCGTTCATCGTGGCGTGGGCGTGGCAGGCCGTCGACGCGTACCGGACCGCGCGCGGGCTCCAGGCCGCGACGCCCCCGACACCGATCCGCTCGCCCGCCGCCGCCATCGGCTGGCTGAGCCTTCCGCTCCTCGTCTGGGGCACGGGCTTCTGGCTCATCGGCGCGCACGCCGCCACGCCGGCCGCCGCGCTCGATCAATTCGTCACGGCCTGGTCGAGCGACACGCTCGAAGCCGATGCCTGGCCCGCCTCCGTCATCTCCGGCGCCGATGTCGCGGCCGGCTCGCTCGAGTCAGGCCCTGATCGTTTCCGCGACATCCGTTTCAGCATCGTGCACGAAGACGGGAGGCGTGCCTCCGCCGTCGCTGAGGCGATCCACTTCGAGCGTCGCGACGCCCGCTTCCTGTGGCTCTTCCCTTCCATCGAGCTCGTTCCGGTCGCCGATGCGCAGGTCCTCGCCATCTCGTTGGTCGCGCGCCCCGTGGAGCTGTTCGGCGGGGGGGATATCGGTGCCGTGCGCTGGGAGCTCGTCGACGCCGTCGCGCCGTGAAGTGATCGGCCCGCGCAGCAGCATTGGGCTTCGACCGCCTACTGTCCCGCCGAAATATCGTCGATAGATCGCCGGCCGACCACGCCGCCCGATGTCATAACCCTTGACAACACCATTGTCAGACCTTATGGTCATGCAACGACACGCGACGTGATCCATCCGAGGCACTTCAACCGTATGAACAGCATGACATTCGTGACCGCTCTCCCCCTCGGCGAGAGTGGGCCGCGGTTCAAGAAGGCCATCTGACATGGAGAGATCACGTCGTGGTCCGACACTCCAGGTCGTCCCGCGCCGCGACGCCCTGAACCGACCCCGATACATCATCAGCATCGCCGCCGAGCTGGCGAGCTGTCATCCCCGAACGCTGCGGATCTACGAGGAGGAGGGACTTCTCTGTCCCCAGCGTCGGAACAATCTTCGCCTCTACAGCGAGGCGGATATCCAGCGCGTTCGTATCATTCGTTTCCTTACCAGGCGCCAGCGGGTCAATCTCGCGGGCGTGCGCGTCATCCTTCAGCTCGAAGAGCTCGGCAAGATCCGAGTCTACGATCTGTTCGATGCAGACGATGTCGAGCGATTTGCCGCAGACCAGGATGAGCCGGAGCTCGTCCCAACGCCGGCCGAAGGAGCAACCACGAGTGGCAACTGACGACACGACCCCCGAGATCCCGGAGACTTCCGAGACCGAACCCGCCGAGGATGAGAACGGCGCCGATCTGGAGAACGTCCAGGTTCTGCCGCTCGTTGCCCTCCGCGACACCGTGATCTTTCCCGAGATGATCGTGCCGCTCCAGGTCGGCCGCGAGCGCAGCGTCAAGGCGCTCGACCGCGCAGTTCGCACCTCGCAGCCGGTGGCGCTCGTCACGCAGCGCTCGTCTGAGCAGGAGGAGATCACCAGCGTCGATGAGCTCTATCCGATCGGCACGCTGGCCAAGATCGCGCAGGTCATCCGCCTCCAGGACGGAACCATCCGCGCCATCGTGCAGGGTCAGCGCCGCATCCGGCTGCTCGACCTGCTCCAGACCGATCCACACCTCGAGGCCCGCGTCGAGATGATCGACGACGGCCATGAGAAGACGCTCGAGATTGAGGCCCTGATGGCCTCGATCCACGGCCAGATCGAGCAGTACGTCAACTCGGGTGCGGCCGTCCCGCCCGAGGTTGCGGTCGCCGCACGCAACATCACCGATGGCGGACTCCTGGCCGACATGACCGCCTACAGCCCGGAGATGTCGACCGAGCAGCGCCAGGAGCTGCTGGAAACGGTTGACGTCGCCGATCGGCTGCGTCTCGCCAGCGCCTTCCTCGCCAAGCAGATCGAGGTCCTCGAGCTGAAGGGGCGCATCCAGTCCGAGGTCAAGTCCGAGATGGACAAGACCCAGCGCGAATACATCCTGCGCGAGCAGATGAAGGCCATCCAGAAGGAGCTCGGCGAGGACGATCCCGCCGTCGCGGAGGCAACCGAGCTGCGCGAGCGCGTCGAGGCCTCCGCCATGCCGGACGAGGTCAAGGAGCGCGCCCTCAAGGAAGTCGACCGCCTGTCCCGCATCCCGAGCGCGAGCCCGGAGCAGGGCGTCATCCGCACATACGTGGACTGGCTGGTGAACATGCCGTGGGGCATCGAGACCGACGACAACATGGACCTCGAGGACGCGGAGAAGATCCTGCACGAGGATCATTGGGGCCTCGAGAAGCCGAAGGAGCGGATCGTGGAGTACATGGCGGTGCGAAAGCTCGCCGATAAGATCCGCAGCCCCATCCTGCTCTTCGTCGGCCCTCCCGGCGTCGGCAAGACGAGCCTGGGCAAGAGCATCGCGCGGGCGATGGGCCGCAAGTTCGTGCGGATGAGCCTCGGAGGAATCCACGATGAGGCGGAGATCCGTGGTCATCGGCGCACCTACATCGGCGCGCTGCCGGGTCGGGTCATGCAGAACATCAAGACGGCGGGCTCTGCGAACCCGGTCTTCATGCTGGACGAGATCGACAAGGTCGGGATGGACTTCCGCGGCGATCCGTCATCGGCGCTGTTGGAGGTGCTCGACCCCGAGCAGAACAACACCTTCGCCGATAACTACCTCGAGGTGCCGTTTGACCTGAGCAAGGTGCTCTTCATCGCCACGGCCAACATGCTCGATTCCATTCCACCCGCGCTGCGCGACCGGATGGAGGTCATCAACCTGGCGGGCTACACGCAGCTCGAGCGCGTACGCATCGCGGAGCGCTTCCTGGTGCCGAAGCAGCTCGAGAACCACGGCCTGACCGAAGAGAACCTGAAGTTCGAGGAGACGGCGCTCGTTCGCCTGATCCAGGCGTTCACCCGTGAGGCGGGCGTTCGTAACCTCGAGCGCGAGATCGCCAACGTGGCCCGCAAGGTCGCCCGCCGAGTCGCGAGCGACGCGAAGTACACGGTCGTGGTCAAGCCGGAGGACCTCGAGGATTACCTCGGACCGGGCCGGTTCGAGTACGGCGAGCTCGAGGCGGAGGACCAGATCGGCATGGTGACCGGGCTCGTCGTCAGCGACGCGGGCGGCGACATCGTGCAGGTCGAGGCGACCCGCATGGACGGCAAGGACGACTTCCTCCTGACCGGCCAGCTCGGCGACGTGATGAAGGAGTCGGCGCGTGCCGGGATGAGCTACATCCGGGCACGACAGAAGGAGTTCGGGATTGAGCCGACCACCTTCGAGAAGTCGACCGTCCACATCCACGTGCCAGCAGGCGCCACCCCCAAGGATGGCCCGAGCGCCGGCGTGACGATGGCAACTGCCATGGCCAGCCTGCTCACGGGCAAGCCGGTCCGTCGCGACCTGGCCATGACGGGCGAGATCACGCTCCGCGGCCGCGTCCTGCCCATCGGCGGGCTGAAGTCCAAGCTACTGGCGGCTCACCTGGCGGGCGTGAAGACGGTCCTCATTCCGAAGCGGAACGAGAAGGACCTCGTGGACGTGCCGGACGAGGTGCTCCAGCAGCTCCGGATCGTGCCGGTCGAGAACATGGACCAGGTGCTGGCCGAGGCGCTCATCGACGCGCCGCGGTCGGCCGCCCGAATCAAGGCGGAGCGGGCCGAGCGGCAGAAGCTCGTGGCGCGACGACCGCGACGGTCTCGCAAGCCGGCGGATGCACCGGTCTCGACCCCCGCCGACAAGCCGGCCGATCAGCCACCCGCTGGCCAGCCCGCCTAGACCGATGACGGGCGCGCCGGTTCAGCTTTCCAGGTTGTGCCTAAGGCCCGTCTGCACGGCACATGGCGCCACGGCGACCCGCGTTGGGTCATACGCCGCGTCGGCGGGCATTAGGCGGCACATGGGGGCCGGATCACGCTCAGTCACGCTCAGAACCAGCCGCTCACGGCGCGCTTTTGCGGCTAATGCCGGCCACGACGGCAAATGACCCAACCCGGCGCGGAGCCAATCCGCTCCCATCCGGCTCACCGGTTGAGGAATTTGACGGTTGAACCTAAGGTGAAGAGATGACCGACCGGCAGGAGTGGATCACCACGGGTGAGGCGGCGCGGCCGCTCGGCGTCCGATCGATCAACACGGTCAAGTTCTGACCTCATGGACTACAAGGATTACTACGCCATCCTCGGGGTTCCGAAGTCGGCCAGCCAGGCAGAGATCAAGAAGGCCTATCGCAAGCTGGCCCGCGAGCTCCACCCGGACACGAATAAGGATCCTGCCGCCGAGAAGCGCTTCAAGGACGCCAACGAGGCGCATGCCGTCCTGGCCGATGCGGAGAAGCGCAGGCAGTACAACGAGCTTGGGGCGAACTGGCAGTCCTACGAGCAGGCCGGGTACGGCGCAGGCTCCGGCGCTGCGGGAGGGCCTGCGTGGGGGGGGTTCGGTGGCGCATCGGGCGGCGCCCAGAGAACGTACCGCACGAGCACATCGGCAGAGGATATCGGGGGTTTCAGCGACTTCTTCCGACAGTTCTTCTCTGGTGCGACGGCCGGTGCCAGCCCATTCGGCAGCGCCGCCGGAGGTGGGTTCGAGTACGTCGACCTCTCCAACCCTGGAGGCAGGCGGCGCGCCATTCCATCGGTGCAGGCCACCGCCGAGGTGAGCCTGAAGGAAGTCGTGACCGGCGCGGAACGAATGGTCGATGTCGGCGGCCGGCGCCTCCACGTGAAGATCCCCGCCGGCGTGTCCGATGGCTCGAAGATCAAGCTCAGCGGCGCCGTCGATGGCGGCGACCTCGTGATCACCGTCCGCGTCAAGCCCGATGGGCGCTTCGCGCGAGACGGGACGAACCTGCGGACGGAGCTTCCACTCACGCTCGCGGAAGCCATGCTCGGCGCCGAGGTTCCTGTCACCACTCCCACCGGTAGCGTGAAGCTTCGCATTCGACCGAATACCCAGAACGGACAGGAGATCACGGTGAAAGGCCGTGGGCTCCCCAAGCGCGGCTCATCGGAAAAGGGCGACCTGGTCGTCACCGCCCGCGTCGTCCTCCCGCGCCTGAACGACGATGCGCGCAAGCAACTGGAGCCGATCCTGGCGGCGAACGAGCAGCCGGATCCGAGGCTATAGACCGATGCGCACTGACCGATTCACCCAGCGCGCGTCCGAGGCGATCGTCAGCGCGCAGCAGCTCGCGGAGGCCGAGGGCCATCCGCAGCTCGAGGTCGCGCACCTTCTCCTGATTCTGACCGAGCAGCCGGACGGCGTGG
>JBBSLF010000023.1:0-19439 GCA_038255505.1 Candidatus Limnocylindria bacterium | reverse complement strand
GAAGGTTGCCGAGCGGGTGGCATCCGGAGAACAGAGCCGGGTGGTCGTGTGGACGGAGCCGCCGCTCCGGTACGTGATGCAGCACCACGGGGTGAGCCGCTCGGCGGCGTATCGGCTCCTAGAGGATCACGCTCCGAAAGAAGGCGAGCGCTACGTCCTGGACGATTCGGCGCGTGATGCCATCCACGAGGAGGTATCCGTACGCCGGGCTCGGGAGGTAATGCTGCGTCTCCTCAAAGACGGGCGGCTCATGGATCGGGTGGGGCCGAAGTCCGAGCATGCGGCGCGTCGATGGCTTCAGCGTCACTGGCGGCCGGAACGTGAGCGGCTCGTCCGGATGCCGACTCGACGGCATGACGTGCGGAGCGCGGCCGATCTGGAGGCAGCCGTGGCCGCAATCGAGGAAGCTTATCCCGGCCACGTACTGCGGCGGAATAATGCCTAAAGTAATGCCTAGTTGCCGAATATCAGCGGATAATCACGGACGTTAGCGGACTGATTCGTGCTCAAATTGAGTTTCCTGAGCACGTTCCGATCAATCTGCAAAACCGCGTACACGGGTTCGATTCCCGTCGTCGCCTCCACACTTCTGAGCATGAAGTGACCCGATTCGGCGTCCTGCCGGACCGGGCCAGTCTGCCGTGTAGTGCCGCATGCAAATGCCTGGCCGGATCGGGAGAATTGTCGAGGTGGATGGCGGTTGGATCCTGCCGTTGGTGGCCAGCCTTGCGGCTGTATGGTTCCTGCTCATCGTCGTCCTATGGATCTTCCGGCCTCGAAACGCGCGCCTAAGTGACGCAATCCGCTTGGTGCCTGACCTTCTGCGCATGATCCGCGGACTCATCGCCGATAGCGGGGTGCCGTTTGGGGTGCGCGCCTCGCTGGTGGCCTTGTTGGCGTGGCTGCTGAATCCAATCGACCTGATTCCCGAGTTCATCCCGGTCCTTGGACCGCTGGACGATGTGGTTGTAGCGGTGCTGGTGCTTCGCTACGTCCGGCGCAGGCTCGGCGATGACGAGCTCCGCCGGAGGTGGCCTGGGAGCCCTGAGGGATTCGAGCTGCTGAATGGGATTATGGGTTCGCGGTAGAGGTCAGCCGGTGAGGATCGCGTTCATGCGGGGCTGCCCCACCCGTTGTGACAAGTGCCGTCGTGGCGGGCATGAGACGCGAAAGCGTGCCGGCGGCTGTCGGCCCCGAGCGTGGCCGAGCATGATCTGGCCTCCACTTGCCAGCTATTGCCCTCCGGCACGGCGTATGGCCCAACGCGGGTCGCGCGGCGGCATATGCCGTCCACGCGAGCATCAGGCACAACCGGGAACCGCGCTTGGCCTCGAGCAACAGAGGCCCGATCGTCTTCTGCTTCATCGGGACCGGCTACGATGCTCTCGGCGCCGGAGTGGCGGAATGGCAGACGCAGCCGGCTTAAACCCGGCAGCCGCAAGGCGTGGGGGTTCGAGTCCCTCCTCCGGCACCAATGCTCGCTCGGGTGGCCGCTATATCGGTCAATGTTCACCGGAAGCCGATGCGGCGCTGCATTCGTCCGCTGCGTGAGCCACATGTGAATCTGGCCGATGTACCGGTCAGGACGGGTGATCCGGGTCGGGATCCTGGGGCGTGCGTGCGTCCTCGCCGGGTGGATCGTCGCCGGGTTGGACAACCCGCGGGTCGGCGTAATCCGACGGATCGGGGCTCTCGGCGTCGCCGGCCATCTCGGGATGTTCGTCATCGGGGCCTTTACCTGCCCGGCGTTCAAGGTCATTGGTCATGGCAGGCGTACCTCCGTGCTCAGCGACGTTTGAAGATGCTGCGGCGTGGCGGCTTGCCGGTGTTCGGCGCCTGATGCTCGATGCCGATCACCGTTTGCGCCACGCGACGCAGCGCGGCAGTCGCCGGCGAGGCTGGCCGACCGATGACCAGGGGCACGCCCTCGTTGACCGAGCGGATCATCTCGACCTCGGTGTAGGGTACTTCGGCAGCTGGCTTGGTGCGCAGCAGGTTCTCGACGTCTCGCGTCTTGAGCAGTTCCTTTGGGAACACGTGGTTGATGACGATGTGGCTGCGCGCCTGGAGCGGCGTCGTCTCGGCCAGGAACGTCATGAGCAGGCTCATCGCCCGCAGCGCGGCGATCTCGGGGAAGAGGACGAACAGGTGCGAGTCGGAGTGCTCGAGCAGCCACAGCGCGCGCGGGTCGAGACGGCTACCGAGGTCCACGAGGATGTGATCGAACGAGGGCCGCATGATCTCGATCACTCGCTGGACCCCTTCGAGGGTGACCCGGAAGTCGGCCTCGGGACGCGTGGGGGCGGCCAGCACCGCCAGGCCGGACGAGTGCATGGTCAGGTACGAACGCGCGAGCTCGGGATCGGCGAGGGCCTGTTCGTCCGACGCCAGGCCGGCGACGTCGTAGCGAGGGGCAAGGTTCAGGTGCGTGGCCACCTGCCCGAACTGGAGGTCCAGGTCGATGAGCAGAACGCGTGAGGCGGGCAGCACCGCCTCCACGCCGTTGGCCTGCGTCGGCGAGGGCCCCCCGCCTCCCGCCAAGAGCACCGCGGTGTTCACTGCCAGAGTTGTCGTACCCACGCCGCCCTTCGGACTGAAGA
The DNA here is from genome assembly GCA_038255505.1 of Candidatus Limnocylindria bacterium. Lineage (GTDB taxonomy): Bacteria > Chloroflexota > Limnocylindria > QHBO01 > QHBO01 > JACDBZ01. The sequence continues at coordinate 16,839 of JBBSLF010000023.1, read as the reverse complement.
ACACCACGATCTCGCCGTTTCCGTGCTGGGAGGTCTCTGGGCGTACCTTGCCGGATCGGATGAGGAGTGCCGTTACCCTGCCCTCGAGCTCATTGGGCGCGAAGCCACCGACGATGACGTCGTCGGCGCCAGCCTCGAGGAATGCGATACGAGCCTCGACATCGTGCGCGGGCGCCACGACCAGGATGGGCGTGATCCCGCTCCCGCGGGTGGTGCGGAGCGACGAGATGGCCCCGGACACGGCGAGTCCCTCGGCGACGATCAGGTCGGCCGGCTGCTGGCGCATGGCCGCCACCGCGTCGGCCGGCGTCGAGACGGCGGTCATGCTGTAGCCCGCGGCGGCCAGTGCGGACTCGAGCTCGTCGCGGAGTTCGGAGCTTCGGGCGCAGATCAAGATCGGGTTCGAGGGCATGGGCCGGAGTATAGGGGTGGCGCTTGCCGCGTTGGCGAATAGCATCGGCCACGGCTATACTTCTGCTGCGCCTCCCTCTCGCGGGGGCGTGGTCAGTGTTTCGAATGCGACCCCTTTCTGCTGCGTTGATGGCTGCTGCATGGGCGGCACCCGCCGATGCGCCGCATACCCATAGAGAGGAGAACGACGCCATGCGCCGTTATGAGCTCATGCTCCTGCTCAGCCCCGAACTGGAAGACGACAAGCTCCAGGCGGCGGTCGAGAAGGTCACCCGTTCCGTCGTCAATGCCGGCGGCAGCCTCAGCAAGGTTTCCCCGTGGGGCAAGCGCCGTCTTGCCTACGATATCCAGCGTCACCGCGAGGCGAGTTATTTCCTCATACACTTCGATATCGAGCCGGCGCAGGTTCGCGAGATCGAGCGAGGGATGCTCATCAGCGAAGAGATCCTGCGACACCTCGTCACGGTCCTGGAAGATCGTGAATCAGCCGATGAACTGGCCCCGGCCGCTGCCGCGCGAGAGACCGGCGAGTACGAGGGTGCCGATAGAGCCCGTGAACCCTTGACCGATGCGCCGGACGACGCGGAGCCTGCTGACGACGAGTCGAGCGACGACGACACGTCAGGCGACACGTCAGACGACACCAGCGAGGACTCGTCGGACGACGGTGGCGCGGACGGCGCCGCCGTTGACCAGCCGGTGAACGAGGACCGCGCCGAGGCTGATGCTCCGGCCGGAGGGGAGCGGCAATGACACTCAACAAGATGATGATCATCGGGAATCTCGGCGCCGATCCCGAGCTGCGCTACACGCCGAGCGGGAAGGCCGTCACCGAGCTGCGCGTGGCGGTCAACGACAATCGCAAGGGTCCGGACGGTGAGTGGATCGAAGAGACGCTGTGGTTCCGCGTCAGCGTCTGGGAGCAGCAGGCCGAGCGCCTCGCCGAGCAGCTGCGCAAGGGCAACAAGATTTACGCCGAGGGTCAGCTGAAAGCGCGCGAGTATGAGGCGCGTGACGGCCAGAAGCGGACGTCCCTCGAGCTCGCCTTCGCCCGCGTCGTGAACCTCGAGCGCCGTCAACGAGACGAGGACGGTGGTCAGGGTGGAGGGGGCGCGTCCTATGGCGACGCTTCTCCCGCCATCAAGCCGCGGGGCTCATCCGCCCCCGGGGCCGAGATGGACGTCGACGACATTCCCTTCTAGAACACAAGCAACCAATCGAGGACCGATACCGACATGGCCAGCCCCCGATCCCGCCGCGAGTCGGCGGACTACTACCGCGATCGTCGCCGCCGCAAGGTCTGCAACTTCTGCGTCGATAAGGCCGAGAGCATCGACTACAAGGAGGTCAATCGCCTCCGTCGCTACCTCAGCGAGCGCGCCAAGATCGAGCCACGACGAAAGACCGGCACCTGCGCCCGTCATCAGCGCATGCTGACGACGGCGCTCAAGCGAGCTCGGCACGTCGCCCTTCTGCCATACGCCCCGCAGCACCTGCGCCCGTAGCCAGCGGCGCCGCCATTCGTCGACGGCGCTGAAGCCCCGATGTCAATCGACCTACTCCTTGCACTCAGCGGAGTCCTGGCCGGGGCTTTCGGGGCGCTGCTCGGGCTTGGAGGGGGGATCCTCATCGTTCCGATCCTTACCCTCGGCTTCGACGTGCCACTTACCACGGCGGTCGGCACCAGTCTTGTGTGCGTCATCGCGACGTCCACCGGCGCCGCGGCATTCAATGTCCGCGCGGGCCTCGCTGACGTTCGGCTGGCGATCACGCTGGGGGCGGGCACCGTGGTGGGGGCCATGATCGGGGCCGTCATCGCCGGCTTCCTGCCCGAGCGCATGCTTGCGGGGCTATTCTCAGCACTTCTGCTGTACACGGCGTACACGATGATCCGTGGCCTGCGGCGACCGGCGTCCGCTCCTTCCAACGACGATGAAGGCGATGGCCCATCGTCCCCGTCGGGTCGGGGTGCGCCGTCGTACCGGAGTCACCGGCTGCCGCTGGCGATCTCCGGATCGGTCCTCGCCGGCAACGTGTCGGGCCTGCTCGGTGTCGGTGGCGGGATCATCATGGTGCCGCTCATGCATCTGGTGATGGGTGCGCCGATGCGCATCTCGATCACGACATCGAACGTCATGATCGGCATCACCGCCGCGGCGGGTGCCTACGCCTACCTGTTCCGGGGCGACATCGACCCCAGACTCGCGGCGCCGGTGGTGCTCGGCGTCGTGGTGGGGGCCGCGTTCGGGGCGGCCATGTCGAGGAGGCTCCGGACCGGCTGGCTGGCGGTACTCTTCGTCGTCGTGGTGCTGTATGTGGCGGCGCAGATGGGCTTGCGCGCGATCGGCGGCAGCGCATGATCGACGATCGGCTTGGATCTCCGATCGCCCGCGTCCTGCGCGGTGGCACGCTCGTTGCGGTCACGGTGGTCGCGGTTGGCTACGTGCTCGGGCTGATTACCGGCGACGACGGGCCTGGAACCACTCCACTGCTCGCCCTCCTGGCTTCTGGCGGAGCAGACGCGCTCATCGGTGCCGGGCTGCTGGTATTGACCTTGGTGCCGTTGGCTGTCCTGGCCGTTGCCGCCATCGGCTTGGCGCGCTCCGCAGAGCGGTCGGACATGGTTGCGAGCCTGCTCACGCTGGCGCTTCTCGTGGCCAGCCTGGCAACGGCGATCCTCGTCAGCGCCCCAGCTTGACGCTCAACTGCTCGTCCGCCACACTCCCCGCACCCGAGGGGGAGTACCCCCGAAAAGATGCCATCGTCAAGACGGCGTGATCGATTTCGCCCGGTGGCATCGGCCGGCCCGCAGATGGTGGTCGGGAGAGACCTTCGGCCCGTCATAGGAGGCCGCCTCGGTGCCCGACTACGTCTCGTGGATCATCTTTGCCGTCGCGATTTTCGGGTTGCTCGCGCTGGATCTGTTCGTCTTCCACCGCGAGGCCAAACCGGTCCGCATGCGCGAGGCAGGCGCCTGGGTGGCGGTCTGGGTTGCGCTCGGCCTCGCGTTCGGGGGCTGGATCTTTCTGACCCGCGGCGGGACGAGCGGCGGAGAGTATCTCGCCGGCTACCTCATCGAATACTCGCTCTCGATGGACAACGTCTTCGTCTTTGCCGTGCTGTTCTCCTACTTCGGGGTTCCCGCGGCCTACCAGCATCGGCTCCTGTTCTGGGGCGTTCTCGGGGCCATCGTATTCCGGGCAATCTTCATTTTGGCCGGCACTGCATTGCTCGAGAGCTTCAGCTTCGTGATCTACATCTTCGGCGCGCTCCTGCTCTTCACCGCCTGGCGCATGGTCACTGCCGGCACCGAGCACGTCGACCCGAGCGCGAATCCGGTACTGCGCCTGCTCCGGCGCGTCATCCCGGTGACCGATGAGTACGAGGGACAGAAGTTCTTCACGCGCCGTAATGGCAAGCTCTGGGCGACACCACTGTTCGCCGCGCTCGTCGTGGTCGAGACGAGCGACATCATGTTCGCCATCGACAGCGTGCCGGCGATCCTCGCCATCACGACCGACCAGTTCATCGTCTTCACCTCGAATGCCTTCGCCATCATGGGCCTGCGCTCGCTCTACTTCCTGCTCGCGGGGCTCATCGACCGCTTCGAGTATCTGAAGTACGGCCTGGCCGCGCTCCTGACGTTCGCTGGGCTCAAGATGATCCTCAGCGACGTCATTCATCTCGATGTGTGGCTCTCGCTCGGCATCATCGTGAGCATCCTGGTCGTGTCCGTCGTGGTCTCGTTGCTCGCGACACGCGATCGTGCCGTGCCCGACACCTCGCCTCCACCTACGGGCTGATTTAGCGCCCCGCCGGAGGCCACGGGTATACTTCGGGCGCTCGACCCGGCGTCAGTGGCCAAGTTGTCGTCACTGACGCACCCGTCATCGCAAGGAGACCAGAGTGCTGAAGCAGGAGAGCCGACCGCAGGCAGCGGCAGGGCAGACGACCGCCGAGCTGTGGGCGTTCTTCCGCGGAGAGTTCGTGCACCTTCGCGAGGCGAACATCAACGTCATGACCCACGCCTTTAACTACGGCACCGCCGTATTCGAGGGCGTTCGAGCGTACTGGAATGCGGATGAGGAACAGCTGTTCGCGCTCGAGCTCATCGCGCACTACACGCGCATTCGCTCGTCGGCGGCCCTCCTCATGATGGAAGTGCGCCAGTCCCCCGAGGAGCTCGCCGCGATCACCGTTGAGCTCCTGCGGCGCGATGGGCTGCGCGAGGACATGTATGTCAGGCCGATCGTCTACAAGAGCTCGGAGACTATCGGCGTCCGGCTCCACAACCTCGACGCAGACATCACGATCTTCGGCGTTCCGTTTGGGCAGTACATCGACACCGAGGGTGGCATCCGGGCCCAGGTCAGCAGCTGGCGTCGGACCGATGACAACGCCATTCCGGCGCGCGGCAAGATCACCGGCGCGTACGTCAACGGCGCCCTGGCCAAGAGCGAGGCGCAGCTGAACGGGTTTGATGAGGCGATTGTCCTCACCGCCGACGGGCACGTCAGCGAGGGCAGCGCCGAAAACCTGTTCATCGTGAAGGAGGGCCGGCTCATCACCGCGCCGGTCACCGATAACATCCTGGAGGGCATCACGCGCCGCCGCCTGATGGAAATGGCGCGCGACGAGTTCAAGCTGGAGGTCATCGAGCGATCGATCGACCGGACCGAGCTCTATGGGGCCGATGAGGTCTTCCTGTGCGGCACCGGAGCACAGATCAGCCCGGTCATCGAGATCGACCGTCGTGCGATCGGCTCAGGCCGTCCCGGAGCGATCACGAAGGACCTGTCGCGCCTGTACTTCGATGCGGTCCGCGGGCGAGCACCCGCGTACCGTGATTGGCTCACTCCCGTCTACTAGGAGCGGCGACGCGGCGGATCGGCATCGTTTCCTCCGGTCGCGTGCCGGCCGGTACGACACGGTATGACAAACGCTGACGATCGCGACCGAAACCGCTGGCTCGGGCGAGTTCTCGAGATGGTTCCCGGCACCATCAGCTGGGCCGTCCTCATCCTGCCGCTATGGCTGAGCTTCAGCTATCCGTGGCTCGTCGCCTACTTCGTGTTGAGCTTTGACTTCTACTGGCTGTGCCGCATCCTGTGGTTCAGCGGAGCAGTCATCGTCGCCTATGGGCGCATCAGCGACGTCGTCGCCGTGGATTGGCCGGATCGGCTCACTGGACTGGCGGACCCTGGGGCCAGGCGCGCCGAGATCGAGGCCCGCATGCACGACGCGCCGCGCGAAGCGATCGGGATCACGGGCGGTGTTCCGACCCACCGAGGTGAGCGGCGTCGGCTCCGCGATGAGCTCGATGACCTGCAGGCATTCGACGCCCTTGAACACGCACCACCACGGGCCGAAGACCTGGTCCATCTGGCGCTCATTCCGACGTACACCGAGTCGCTCGAGAAGCTGCGCCACACGGTACGTGCCCTGGCCGAGGCGCGCTGGCCGGCCAAACGCAAGATGTGCGCGATCATCACTCGGGAGACCGACGAGGGCGGCATCGACAATGTGACGCGGCTCAAGGCGGAATTCGGCCACGCGTTCGCCGAGTTCATTCACATTCTCGATCCCCTGGAGCCTGGCATCGTGGTCGGCAAGAGCAGCGCCATGGCGTGGGGCGGCCGGTACCTGTATCGGCTCCTGGTACGCGAGCGGGGGATGGATCCTCGCCTGATCATCATCACCGACCTCGATGCTGACTATCGCGTCCATCCACAGTACTTCGCGTACCTGTCCTGGGTGCACCTGACCGATCCGAACCGCGAGACGCAGCTCTACCAGCCGATCCCGTACTTTCACAACAACATCTGGGAGGCGCCGATGCTGCAGCGCCTGTTCGCGGCCGTGCTCACCCAGCTCCAGATGTGGCGCAGCGTCCTGCCGGAGAAGCTCCAGAGCTTTGGCTCGTACTCGACGACCCTGCACCTGGTCCACGACGTCGGCTATTGGGCCACCGACGCGATTCCGGAGGACAGCCGCTTCTATTGGAAGAGCTACTTCCGCTACGGCGACCGATTCCGCGCCGTGCCACTCTTCATCCCGATCTACGGCGACGCCGTTCGCGCCCGTGGCTACTGGCGCACCATGGCCGAGCAGTATCTCCAGGCTAGGCGCTGGGCGTGGGGCGTGACCGACATCCCCTACGTCATTGAGAATGCGATGCGGCATCGCGAGATCCCGGTCACGTCTCGCTTCTGGCGTGTCGCAAACCTGTTCGGCGAGCACATCAACTGGGCGATCACGCCGTTCGTTCTCACGTTCGGCGCTGCGATGCCGCTGCTCATCAACCCAGCCTTCGGCGAGACCACGTTGGGCCAGAACCTGCCGCTGTACGCCAGCGGGATGTTGAGCATCGCGATTGTGAGTCTGCTGGTGCTCATCGTGGTCGAGCAACGGATCGTTCCTCCGCGGCCGGCCAGTTGGGGCCTGATGCAGCGCGTGCTCAGCTACGTCCAGTGGGTTGGGCTGCCGTTCGTCGGCATCCTGTTCAGCATGGTCCCGGCGCTCGATGCCCAGACGCGCCTGCTGACGGGCCGCTATCTCGAGTATCGCGTCACGGAGAAGGTCTGAGCCGATGCCGTCACGCATTGACCCCATCGCCAGCATCCGCCTTGCTCGCTCGTGGCCTCGGCTTCTTGCGCTGCCGTTGCTGCTGCTCCTGCTTGGTGCGGCGGGCGCCGGCGTGGGGGTCTTCGTCATACGCGGCTCGCTCGGCGTGGGCATTGCGGGGGCTGGCGGCTTAATTGGGCTGGCAGGCATCGCACTCGGGGCGGTCCTGGCGAGCGTCAGGGTCGAGATCGAGGAGTCAGCCGTGCGGCTCCGGCGGATCGGAGGCGAGCGCGTGTATCCGCTCACACCAGGTCCGGTGACGCGCGTGCGCCTGCGAGGTGACAACGCGTCAACCCTGCGCGCGCGCTCGCGGTCGCTCGGGTGGAGTCTCGGTCGAGCCCGGTTACGGAATGAGGAGGACATCGAGGTCGTGCGTCTGGCGCGCACACCGACGGTCATCCTTCTTCCGACTGAGCGCGGTCGGCTCGCCATCGCACCGGCCGATGACGCTGAGCTGCTTGACGCTCTTGCACGCGCGGCGCGTGCTCGCCAGCGTCTCGACGAGCTCGCCGTCCCGGCAGCCCGCGCCATTGCGCCACCGCCTCCGCCCGTAGTTCCGCCGGAGGTGGAAGAGCCGCACATCCTCACCGGCATCGAGCGGGCATTGCTCGAGGAGCGATTGGGTCAGGAACGCCGAGCGGAATCGGAAGCGGCGGCCATAGCCGAGGCAGCGGCGGCCGAGGCCGCCGCCGCGGTGCCCGAAGAGCAGCTCGAATCGGCTGCGGTGGCTGAGGCTGCGCCTGCCGCGTCTCGACGGCGCTCCGTGCGTCCTTCGTGGGTTCGACTGCCCCGCGTGGCGGTGCGGCGCCCGCGTCCATCGGCCGTCCTCGTCCTCTTCCCGCTCATCGGGGCGGGCGCGGCATGGGGAGCCGGTCTCCTCGCTGGCGGGATGCCCGAATCGGGCACCGACATGGCACGCCTCACCTCCCTCGCCCTGGTGCTGTCCGGCCCGGCGACGTCGGTCGGCGCGATACTGGCGCGCGCGTGGTGGCCGCGTATGGTGGGGGTGGTGGTCGCGGGCGGCCTGGCCGCATCGGTCTTCATCGGGAGGGCGTTGGTCGGCGGCTGAATTGACACGGCGCCGGGTCGCTGCGACCATCGGCCTCTGGCACGTGGCCCCGCAGGAGTCCGTCCCGTCCCGGACATCGGGGCGGGATTCGTCATTTCTTCCAGCAGGAGTTGTTCGTTGTTCAAGCCGGTATCGAGCAAGCTGGACGTCCCCGCGCTCGAGCGTGAGGTGATCGAGCGCTGGCGCGAGCGCGACACCATGGCGCGCTATCTGGCGCGCAACGCGGCATCGGAGAAGCGCTACAGCTTCCTGGATGGCCCGATCACGGCGAACAACCCGATGGGCGTTCACCACGCCTGGGGCCGCACCTACAAGGACCTGTTCCAGCGCTACCACACCATGCTTGGGGAGCAGCAGCGCTACCAGAACGGCTTTGACTGCCAGGGCCTGTGGATCGAGGTCAACGTCGAGCGCGAGCTGGGGTTCAACAACAAGCGCCAGATCGAGGAGTTCGGGATCGACCGGTTCGTCGAGCTGTGCAAGGCCCGCGTCGACACCTTCGCTGCCATCCAGACCGAGCAGAGCAAGCGCCTCGGCTACTGGATGGACTGGGACAACAGCTACTACACCAACTCCGACGAGAACAACTACACGATCTGGGCCTTCCTGGCCGAGTGCCGTCGGCGCGACCTCCTGTATCGCGGCCATGACGTCATGCCCTGGTGCACCCGCTGCGGAACCGGCATCAGCAACATGGAAGCGGCCGAGGGATATGCAACCGCAAAGCATCTGTCGGTCACCATTCGCCTGCCGATCACGACGCCAGGTCGCACGGACGAGGATCTCCTGGTCTGGACGACGACGCCGTGGACGCTGTCGAGCAACGTGGCGGCAGCGGTCCATCCGAAGCTCACCTATCAGCTCGTCGAAGGGAGCGATGGCCGACGCTGGTGGGTCTCGTCCGGCTCGAAGGCGAAGGTGGCGCGCGACGCGACGGTCCTGCGCGAGGCGCCGGGCTCAGAGCTCGTCGACCTGACCTACGAGGGGCCCTTCGACGACCTTCCGGCCGCGGCCGGTATCGCGCACCGCGTGATCCCGTGGAATGACGTGTCGGACGCGGAGGGAACGGGGATCGTCCATATCGCTCCGGGCTGCGGCCAGGAGGACTTCGCATTGGGCAAGGCCTTCGACCTGCCGGTCATCGACCCGATCGACCAATTCGGCATCTTCGTCGATGGCTTCGGGTGGCAGACCGGTCGTTACGCGGGGGCCTCCGCGGATCCGGCCGAGGATCTCGCACGCGCGGTCGTCGCGGACCTCGACGGCAGGGGCATCCTGGTCGCGAAAGAGACCTACGCGCATTCGTACCCGCATTGCTGGCGCTGCGGCACGCAGCTCATCTTTCGGCTGGTGGACGAGTGGTTCATCGCCATGGATCCGCTGCGCGAGCCGATCGGCGTCTCCACGCGAGCGGTGAAGTGGCTGCCGGACGGCATCGGCCTCGAGGAGCGCGAGCTCGACTGGCTGCGCAACATGGGCGACTGGATGATCAGCAAGAAGCGCTACTACGGGCTCGCACTGCCCATCTGGGAATGCACCGACTGCGAGGGTTGGGAGGTCATCGGCTCGAAGGAGGAGCTTCACGAGCGGGCGGTCGCCGGCTGGGACGAGTTCGATGGCCATACGCCGCATCGGCCCTGGATTGACGCGGTCGAGATCGCCTGTACGTCGTGCGGAGAGCGTGCGCGGCGCACGCCGGATGTCGGAAATCCGTGGCTGGACGCCGGGATCGTGGGCCTCTCGACGCTGGGATGGAACACGGATCGAGAGTACTGGGAGCGGTGGTACCCGGCCGATTGGATCAGCGAGTCGTTTCCGGGCCAGTTCCGCAATTGGTTCTACGCGCTGCTGACGATGAGTACGATCATGACCGGTCGCGCACCCACGAAGACCCTGTTCAGCTACGCGCTCGTGCGCGACGAGCACGGCGAAGAGATGCACAAGAGCGCGGGCAACTCGATTCCGTTTGACGAGGCGGCTGAGCAGATCGGCGCGGACGTCATGCGCTGGATGTATGCGGCGGCCAACCCCGCGGTGAACCTGAATTTCGGGTACGGGCCCGGACACGAGGTCGTGCGACGCTTCTTCCTGCCGCTGTGGAACACGTACGGCTTCTTCGTGACCTACGCGCGCGTGGATGGTTGGACGCCCGACCAGACTGATGCCGCCGATGGTGCTCGCACGCTCCTGGACCGATGGATCCTGTCTCGCCTTGACGGCGTGGTCGGCGAGGTCGGTGCCGCCCTTGACGAGTATGACGCCATGCGCGCAACGAGGGCGATCGAGGCGTTCGTCGACGAGCTCTCCAACTGGTACGTGCGCCGCAATCGACGGCGCTTCTGGAAGGGTCAGCTCGACGCCGACAAGCGGGCCGCTTACGCCACGCTGCACGAGGTGCTCACCACGGTCGCGCGGCTCATGGCGCCGATCGTTCCGCATCTCGCCGACGCGTTGTGGGAGAACCTCGTGGCGAGCGTGGACCACGAGGTTCCGGACTCGGTGCATCTCGTCGACTTCCCGCGCGCCTCCTCCGAATTCTCGGCGCCGGAGATCGAGGCTTCGGTGGATCTGGTCCGTCGCGCGGTCGGCCTTGGTCGCACGGCGCGCTCAGCATTGGGGGTCCGGACGCGGCAGCCGCTGCGTGCCGTACACGTGAAGCTGCCCGGCGGCCGAGTGGTATTCAGCAATGACGCGGCCGTCAATGCGGAGCTGACCGCTCAGATCACCGATGAGCTCAACGTGCGATCGCTCGAGCTGATCCCGGACGAGTCGGAGATGGTCGAGCGCAGCCTGTATCCACTGCTGCCGGTGATCGGTCCGCGGCATGGCAAGGCGGTCGGCGCCGTCATGGCCGGAGCACGCAGCGGCGACTGGGAGCTGGGCGAAGACGGCACGGTGGCTGTCGGGGGTGTGACCCTCCAGCCGGACGAGTTCGAGCTCACCGCACGCGCGCGCTCGGGTCACGAGGTGGCCGAGGACGGCGATCTGCTGGTGGCGGTCGACACGGAGATCGATGACGAGCTCGCGGCCGAGGGGATGGCCCGCGAGGTGGCGCACCGACTCCAGGCCATGCGGCGGGCGTCGGGCTATGAGATCAGCGATCGGGTCCGGGTCGCCATCAGTGGTGATTCGGGAGTGGTGTCGCGCCTGACGCCGTTCCGCGACTGGCTGGGTGCCGAGCTGCTGGCGACCGAAATCGAGATCGAGGAAGAGGCAGTGCTCGGTGACGCGGATGCTCGAGAGACGATGGAGCTGGAAGGAACGTCGGTGGCGCTGGCCGTGGCACGCGCCTGACATCGGGCGGGTCGGCTAGAGTGGACAGCGTGGAGGCCAGGACGGACCGAGGGGCGTTGCTCGTGCCGTCGCTCGTCGTGGCGGGCACGGCCATGACGCTGTACGTCGCGGACCAGGTGTCGAAGGCGCTCGTGGTGGCCAACGTGGAGCTCGGGCAGCGGATCGAGCTCATCGGCGATGTCGTCCAGCTCTGGCACGTACGGAACACCGGAGCGGCCTTCAGCCTGTTTCAGGGCGCCACCTGGTTCTTCATCCCGGTGACCGTGGTGGCGCTCGTGATGGTCGGCTACTTCTTCCGCGCTTTCCGCGATCGCGGCATCGGTATCCACTTCGTGCTCGGTGCGATCCTTGGTGGCACCCTCGGCAATCTCACCGATCGGATTCGATGGGGCTACGTCGTGGACTTCGTGAGCGTCGGCATCGGTGACCTGCGCTGGCCGACGTTCAACGTCGCCGATCCTTCGGTCGTGATCGGAATCGGCCTGCTGGTGGCGTACCTGACCTTCATCGAACCGCGGCGCCGGCCGGCCGACCCGGCGAGGTGACGTCAGTGGCCGATCGCTTCGTTGAGGGCCCCGCGCCATCAGGGCGGGTGGATCTCGCGGTGGCATCGGTTGCGGAGATCAGTCGGGCGCATGCCCAGCGACTCATCGGTGACGGACGCGCCCTGGTGGATGGCGCACGTCGCAGGTCGAGCGATCGACTCGTCGGCGGCGAACGGGTGACCGTGGAGCTGACCGCACCGCCCGACCAGTCTCTGGAGCCGGAGTCGATCCCGCTCCGGATCGCCTACGAGGATCCCTCGATGCTCATCGTCGACAAACCGGCGGGCCTCGTCGTGCACCCGAGCGCCGGGCACGGCAGCGGGACGCTGGTCAATGCCCTGTTGGGTCGTGCGCGCGATCGCGGTGAGCCGCTGGGGTCCATCGCCGGCGTCGGCCGGCCGGGCATCGTGCATCGGCTTGACAAGGAGACGAGCGGCCTCATCGCCGTTGCCAAGACCGATGCCGCCCAAGCCTCGCTCATGGGCCAGTTCGGCGACAGGAGCATCGAGAAGGAGTATCTCGCCCTGGTGCGCGGCGACGCTCCGTCCTCACGTGGACGCATCGAAGCACCGATTGGCCGCGACACGCGTGATCGGCAGCGGATGGCGGTCGTCGCCGGTGGCCGTGAGTCGGTCACCGAGTATGAGCAGATCGGTACGGGAGGCGGATACACGCTGCTGACGCTGCGCCCGCTGACCGGGCGGACGCACCAGATCCGCGCGCATCTGGTCTATCTGGGCCTGCCGATCGCCGGCGATCTGCGATACGGCGGCGGAGAAGGGCCTGGGGGGCTACGGCGCCAGTTCCTGCATGCCGCTCGGCTCGGTCTCATCCGACCCGATGACGGAGCCCGGCTTCGAGCGTGGAGCGAGCTTCCGCCCGAGCTCGCGGCATGCATGCTCGCGGCGGACGTGGCCGTTCCCCCTGGCCGGCTTCCGGAGGGCGTCGGCGCACGCGCGGAACCGAATGAATGAGCCGGAGGAGCGGACGAACGAGCCGGAGAAGCGAATGACCTTCCCGAACCCGCTGCTGGTCGTGGTGTCGGGACCGTCGGGCGTGGGCAAGAGCACGGTCGTATCGGAGCTCGCGCGGCAGCGGCCGCAGGTCGTGCCGATCGTCACGGCCACGACCCGCGAACGGCGGGAGGGCGAGATCGATGGCGTGCACTACCACTTCCTGTCCAAGGAGGCATTCCGCGAGCTCATGGAGCGCGACGGGTTGCTGGAGCATGCCAATAACCACGGCTATCGCTACGGCACGCCGGTGGACCAGGTGCGCGGCATCCTTGCCGCCGGCCGCGACGCGATCCTGACCATCAGCCCGCGTGGCGCGCGCAATGTCCGCCGCCTGGTCCCGGACGCACTGCTCATATTCGTCATGCCGCCATCGATGGAGGATCTTGCTCAGCGCCTTCGCGGGCGCGGGTCAGAGTCTGAGGAGAGCATTGAGCGGCGCCGACTGGATGCCGAGCGCTGGATGGCGGAGGCCGATGACTACGACCATATCGTCGTCAACGAGACCGGCCACCTGGAGGATGCCGCTGACAAGATCTGGGAGATCATTCAGGCTGAGGCCCGACGCGACCCACCGCGCCGACCGCAGGTCTGACGCGGCGACCGACATGAGCGCCGTGCGCGTGGCGGTTGAGGCGCTGGCCGATCGACCGGAGCGCACCTTCACCTACCTGCTGCCGGAGGCGCTGCGCGCCGCGATGCCCGGCGCGCTGGTCCTGGTGCCGTACGGCCGCCGCCTGGCGCTGGGCTATCTCCTGGGCGACGAGGAGGTTACCGACGGGTTGGAGCTGAAGGAGGTCGAGGCGGTCGTCTCGGCACCGATGTTGACGCCCGATCTCCTCAGCCTGGCCGAAGAGATCGCCGTGTACTACCGCGCTCCGATCGGCACCACGCTGGCCGCGATGCTGCCGCCGGGGCTGGAGTCACGCCTTGCGCGGCAGTGGCACGTCGAGCGACCGGAGGACCTTCCGCCCGGGCTCCGCGACCTGGTCGACGCGGATGGCCGCATCACGGATGGCACGCTCCTGCGGCATGCGCCGCGGCGGGGACGCGACGCCTGGATCAACCGCCTCCGCCGCACGGGAACCCTGCGCTCCACCTGGTCGTTGCGACCACCCGACGTCAACGCCCGCCGCGTGCGCGTCCTTCGTCCGCTGCCCGGCGGATCGGAGCCGTCGCGCCGGGCGCCCGTGCAACGGGCTCTGCTCGACGCGCTCGGCAGCGAGGAGCGCTCGCTCCCCGAGCTGGCCGATGCCATCGGTGCGGATGCGTCGTCTCTCCTGGCACCGGCGCGGCGCCTTGCGGCCATGGGACGCGTTGAGCTCGGGTGGCGAGCGGTGGATCGCGATCCGCTCGCGCACCGGGATCTGGAGCTGGCGCTGGCTCACGTGCTCGCCGCCGAGCAACAGGTCGCCGTTGAGGCCATCAATGCGTTGCCGTCGGGCGGTGAGCTCCTGCTCGAGGGGGTGGCCGCATCCGGAAAGTCGGACGTCTACCTTGCTGCCGTAACCGCCGCTGTCGACGCTGGCGGTTCGGCCATCGTACTCGTGCCTGAGATGAGCCTTGTGCCGCAGCTCGCTGATCGGCTGCGGGCAGCATTCGGTGAGCGGCTCGCCATCCTGCACTCGGGGCTCTCGGCGGGGGAGCGTCACGACGAGTGGTGGCGCATCCTGCGCGGTGAGGCGACCGTGGTGATCGGCACGCGAACCGCAGTCTTCGCACCGCTGGCCCGGCTGAGCCTCATTGTCGTTGACGAGGAGCATGACGGCGGCTACAAGTCGGACCGCACGCCGCGCTACGACGCGCGCTGGGTCGCCCGTCGCCGTGCCGCGGTCACCGGTGCGCGGGTCGTCCTCGGCAGCGCCACGCCGGATCTCGTGAGCCTGGCGCGCAGTCGCGGCGGTCACAGCGAGCGCGTGCGCCTCCGCGAGCGCCGAGTGGGCGGCCTTCCCGAGATCCTGCTTGCGGACCTCAGAGCGGAGCTGGCCGCCGGCAATCGCTCCATCTTCTCGGCGCCACTTGCCGACGCGCTGAGCGATCTGCGGCGGGGGAGCGAGCAGGCCGTGCTCCTCATCAACCGGCGCGGTGCGTCCACCTTCATCCTGTGTCGGGACTGCGGCGAGAGCCTGCGCTGCCCGGATTGCGACCTGCCGCTGGTGTATCACCTCGACGGTGGGACGTTGCGCTGCCACCACTGCGGCCGAACCGCACAGCCGACCGAGCGCTGTCCTGCCTGCACTAGCCCGCGGATCCGGTATTTCGGCGCCGGGACGCAGCGCGTCGAGGCGGAGCTTCGCGCGCGCTACCCGGGTCTGCGCGTGGCGCGACTCGACTCGGATGCGCTGGCCGCACGTCGCGGCTTCGAATCGGTCTATGACGATTTTCGGGCCGGCCGCGTGGATGTGCTCGTCGGCACCCAGCTCGCAGCTAAAGGCCTCGATCTGCCATCGGTGACGCTGGCCGGGGTGGTTGCCGCCGACGTGACTCTCAACCTGCCCGACTACCGGGCGGCGGAGCGCACGTTCGGCCTGCTGGCCCAGGTTGCCGGACGCGCGGGGCGGGGGCCGATGCCCGGGCGCGTGATCATCCAGACGTACGCGCCAACGCACTACGCGGTCAAGGCGGCGGCTGCACTCGACACCGACGGCTTCGCCGACGAGGAGCTTCTCCGCCGTCGCCTTCTCGGCTATCCACCGTTCAGCGTGCTGGCGCGCCTCCTCATCGCCGATGCCGATCGCGGTCGTGCCGAGGAGCGCGGCCGGCAGGCGGCGGCCGCCGTCGCCACCGACGGCGTGGACGTGCTCGGCCCACTGCCGTCGTACGTCACCCGTCGGGCCGGGCGGTATCGGTTCCAGGTCGTCCTGCGCGCCCCTGACGCGTCAAGCCGGGCGATGGCGCTGGAGCGCGTGCCGCCCGGCGTCGCCATCGACGTCGACCCGGAGAGCCTGCTCTGATCGGTACAATGCGCAGCGCCATGGCCATCCGACGCATCCTGACTGCCGAAGAGCTGATCCTGCGCGAACGCACGAAGAAGGTCTCGACCTTCGACGCGAGTCTGCATCGGCTGCTCGACGACATGCTCGAGACGATGCGCGATGCTCCCGGAGTCGGGCTCGCCGCCAACCAGATCGGCGTTCCGCTCCAGGTGGCCGTGACCGAGATCGACGGAACGGTCACCGAGCTGGTCAATCCGCAGATCGTGAAGGGATCCGGAGAGCAGCTTGACTGGGAGGGTTGCCTCTCGATTCCCGGATACGTCGCGGAAGTGGGTCGCCGCGCGAAGATCACGGTCAAGGCGCGGGACCGTCGGGGCAAGGAGTTTCGGGTCAAGGGCGAGGAGCTCTTCGCGCGTGCCCTCCAGCACGAGATCGACCATTTGAACGGCCATCTCTACATTGACCTGCTCGATTCGCTCGAGGAGCTCGTGCGCGTCAGCGACGCGTCCGACGAGGTTGGCGAAGAGATGGCCGCCGGCATCTAGTGGCAGGCGCAGGACGAATCGCGTTCCTCGGAACGGGAGCCTTCGGGGTTCCGCTGCTGGCTCGTGTCGCGGACCTCGCGGATGAGCTTCTCGTCATCAGCCAACCGGATCGGCCAGCCGGCCGGCGCCTCCAGCTGCGCGCGACACCCATCACAGCGCACGCCCGCGAGCATGGGCTGCGGGTCGTGACCCCGAACCGATTGCGATCCGACGAGGCCCGTGCAATGCTCCGCGACTTCGCGCCGGATGGCCTCCTCCTCATAGCCTATGGGCAGCTCGTGCCGCAGGACCTGCTGGACCTTGGATCGCGCGCCCCGCTCAACGTTCATCCATCGCTGTTGCCCCGCCATCGTGGTGCCGCCCCGGTTGCCGGCACGATTGCCGCCGGCGATCCGGAGGGCG
>JBBSLF010000022.1:0-20080 GCA_038255505.1 Candidatus Limnocylindria bacterium | reverse complement strand
AGCAGGCCGAGGGCCGCGAATGCCAGGGCAACGAACCATCCGCTGCCCAGCCCACTGATGCCGACGATGACGGTCTCGATGGGCGGCAGGTTGCTCGCGACCCAGGAATGCGCGACGGCCACCACGTTGGACATCAGCCACTCCTCGGGCGCGGTGTAGACCGCCGTCCGCTTGAGCATCACCAGCCAGAACAGAACGGGCAGGGCGAGGACCGCCACCAGGAACGCTGCGGCCGGGCTGGGGACGGCGCCGCCCAGGCGTTGTGCCGCGTCGTCATGGACGACGAGGCGGCTCATGGGGTCCGGTAGCCGTCGCACGGTGCGTAGTATAGGGACCGATGCCGCCGCTTCCGCTCACCGGACGTGAGCTCACCATCGACAACGTCATCGAGGTTGCCCGCGGGCGACGCGCCGTCGGCCTCGATCCTGATGCGGTCGAGCGCATGCGTGCCTCGCGCGCCGTCATCGAGCGCCTCGTGGCCGAAGGGGCCACCGTGTACGGCGTCACGACCGGGTTCGGGGACCTGGCCGACGTGCGCATCGAGCCCGCGCAGACGGCGGAGCTCCAGCGCAACCTCGTGCGCTCCCACGCTGCCGGGGTGGGCGATCCCCTGCCGGACGAGGTCGTGCGCGCCATGCTGGTTCTGCGCGCCAACACGCTCGCCGTCGGCCTCTCAGGCGTCCGCACCGAAGTGGCCGAGCTCTTGGTCGCCATGCTCAACGCCGGGGTCCATCCGATTGTCCCGTCGCGCGGCAGCCTGGGTGCGTCCGGCGACCTGGCGCCGCTGGCGCACCTCGCTCTGGTGCTCATCGGCGAGGGAGAGGCGACGGTTGATGGAGCCGGGCCCGGGAGCGGGAGCGAGGCGCTTGCCCGCGCCGGTCTCAGCCCGTTGACGCTGGGCGCCAAGGAGGGACTGGCGCTGCTCAACGGCACGCAGCTGATGGCCGGGCTCGGCGCGCTGGCCCACCACGATGCATTGCGGTTGGCCCTGACGGCGGACGTCATCGGCGCCATGAGCCTGGAGGCGATGCTGGGGACGGGCGCCGCGTTCGCCGAGCAGCTCATTGGCGCACGCCCGCATGTCGGGCAGGTGGCATCAGCGAGACATCTGCGCGCGCTGCTCGCGGGCAGCGAGATCGGTGCCTCGCATGCCGAGAGCGACCATCGCGTTCAGGATGCGTACAGCCTGCGCTGCATGCCGCAGGTCCATGGTGCGGCGCGTGACGCGCTCGGCGAGTTGGAGCGAGTGCTGGCGGTCGAGATCAACTCGGCCACGGACAACCCCCTCGTCTTCCCGTCCGGCGAGGTGATCAGCGGCGGGAACTTCCACGGCGAGCCGTTGGCGCTGGCCCTCGACTACGCCACGCTGGCCGTCGCCGAGCTCGCGTCCATCTCCGAGCGACGAACCGCCCGACTGGTGGACGCGCACTTGTCCGGGCTGCCGGCCTTCCTGGCCGAGAACCCCGGCGTCGAGAGCGGGCTGATGATCGCGCACTACACCGCCGCAGCGCTCGTGAACGAGCTCCAGACACTCGCCCATCCTTCTTCGGTGGACTCGATCCCGACAAGCGCCAACCAGGAGGATCACGTCAGCATGGGCGCCACCTCGGCATTGCACCTGCGTGCGGCGATCGACCGCGCCGAGCAGGTGCTCGCCATCGAGGCGCTCTGCGCCGCCCAGGGACTCGACTTCCGCTCGCCGCTACGTCCCGGCGCCGCCCTTGCCCGAGCCCATGCGCTGATCCGAGGGCAAGTGCCGCACCTTGGCGCCGACCGTTCACCAGCACCCGACATCGGCGCCATCCGCGAGCTCATTCATGCGGGAGACATGCTCGCGAATGGCGCCTCGCAGGACGCGCATGGCTGAGCTGACATTCGAGCTCCTCGACGAGGCGAGCTTCGACGACATCCCCGCTCCCGCGCAGGCCGGCGCACGCTGCCAGGCCTGCGACTACTGGGAGCGCATCGACGGAGGGCGAGATGCCCCTGAGGCCGATGCACCCGACGCGGGCGCGCGGGCTTCTCTCAAGCGCCGGCGCCTACTGGCAGGACGGAGCGTGTCCGGCTCGTATGCCATGCTCGCCTACCGGACCGATTCGGTCGACCGCGCCTCCATCGGCTATGCGCAGTTCGGCCCATTGAGCGTCTACCCCCGTGCCCAGTCGATTCGGGACCGATACCCGGAGCTGCCCGAATCGCCGGCTCCGTGGATCATCACCTGCCTTCAGGTCACCGCCGACGCTGACGATCGGCCGGGCGCCGGCGCTGCCTTGCTCGACGCCGTGTGCAACGAACTCGACGGGCGCGGCATCACCGCAGCCGAGGCGTACCCCGAAGGCGCCACGGACGGATGGCTTCCGTCGGCTGGCCCGTCATCTGTCTACGAGGCGGCCGGTTTCGAGCGGATCACCGGTGACGATCGTTTTCCCGTCTATCGCCGGGAGCTCACCGGAGAGACCAATGCTGACGCCTGGTCCGACTTGCTCCGTGCCAGCAAGCCGGCCGATGACGATGACGGCTGGCCCCTGCCGGTGCCGAAACGCGATCCGGACGACCTGTTTCGCATGCCGCCCGAGCGGCCGAAGCGCCCGAATCCGTTCGGCGACGACTGAGCCTGATACTCGTCATGCGGACCGGAGCCGTATCATCGGCGCATGACAGCGGTCCGTAATCGTAGCGGTCCACGCACTGTGCGCGCGCCCCGCGGCACCGAGCTCTCCTGCAAGGGCTGGCAGCAGGAAGCGGCGCTGCGGATGCTCATGAACAATCTCGATCCCGACGTCGCCGAGGATCCGGACCACCTCATCGTGTACGGCGGAACGGGTCGCGCGGCCCGCTCGTGGGAAGCCTTCGACGCCATCGTGGCCGAGCTCCGGCGGCTCGAGAACGACGAGACCCTGCTGGTCGCCTCGGGCAAGCCGGTCGGTGTCTTCCGCACCCGGACCGATGCGCCGCGCGTCCTGATCGCCAACGCCAACCTGGTGCCGCACTGGGCGACCTGGGAGAAATTCCGCGAGCTCGAGCGGGCCGGGCTGACGATGTATGGCCAGATGACCGCCGGCTCGTGGATCTACATCGCAACGCAGGGCATCATCCAGGGCACGTACGAGACGTTCGGCGAATGCGCGCGCCAGCACTTCGGCGGCTCGCTGCGCGGCACGGTCACGCTGACCGCCGGCCTGGGCGGCATGGGCGGCGCGCAGCCGCTGGCGGTCACGATGAACGACGGCGCCGCCCTCGTCGTGGAGGTTGACGAAGCACGCGCGCGGCGGCGGCTGAATGCCGGCTATGTCGACGAGCTCACGCACGACCTAGACGAGGCTGTCGAGCTTGTGGACCGATGGCGCGCCGACCGCGTCGGCCGCTCGGTCGCCCTGGTCGCCAACGCCGCCGATGTCCTGCCGGCGTTGGTCGACCGCGGATGGAAGCCAGACCTTGTCACCGATCAGACATCGGCTCACGATCCGCTCAACGGTTATATCACTAATGACATATCGCTTGACGGTGCGCGTGCGTTGCGCGAATCGGACCCCGAGGGGTATGTCCGCCGCTCGAAGGCCGCCATGGCGGAGCACGTCCGCGCCATGCTCGCGTTCCAGGCGGCCGGCGCCGTGACCTTTGACTATGGCAACAACATCCGCGCGCACGCCAAGGAAGCGGGCGTCAAGAACGCCTTCGACTTCCCCGGCTTCGTTCCGGCCTTCATCCGTCCTCTCTTCTGCGAGGGCCGCGGGCCGTTCCGGGTCGCGGCATTGTCAGGCGATGTGGCGGACATCGCGGTCATCGACCGGGCGCTGGCGGAGCTGTTTCCCGATGACGAAGGGCTCCAGCGCTGGCTGCGCCTGGCCGCCGAGAAGGTGCCAGTCCAGGGCCTCCCCGCGCGCATCTGCTGGCTGGGGTACGGCGAGCGCGCACGCGCCGGTCTCCGCATCAACGAGCTGGTCGCCTCTGGCGAGATCACGGCGCCGATCGTCATCGGCCGCGACCATCTCGACGCCGGCTCCGTCGCGAGTCCCTACCGCGAGACGGAGGCCATGCGCGACGGCAGCGACGCGATCGCCGACTGGCCCATCCTCAACGCCCTGGTCAATACCGCCGCCGGCGCCACGTGGGTCAGCTTCCACCACGGGGGCGGCGTCGGCATCGGCTACAGCCTGCACGCCGGCATGGTCGTCGTCGCCGATGGGACGCCTGAAGCTGCCGACCGCCTGGAACGCGTGCTCACCACCGACCCGGGCATGGGCGTCATCCGCCACGCGGATGCCGGCTACGAGCGAGCGATCGAGGTCGCCGATGAGCGCGGCGTGCGCATCCCGATGCGCGAATGACCGAGCCGCTTCCCGGCGCACCCGACCCGTGGAAGCCGTCCGAGATGCCGGCCTTCCGCGCACGGCCTCCGTACGTGATGAGCGAGATGATCGCCGCGGAGCCGGCACTTGGCGAACGGCTGGTGCGACGTCTATCAGCGGATGTCGCGCTGGACGCGCTGGTCACCGTCATCCGCGAGACGGTCGCGGCTGGCCAGCCGATCCTCACCACTGGCTGCGGGACGTCGGAACACGCAGCCATGGCAGTCGCCTCCCTGCTCAACGAGGCGCTGAATCTGCCGGCCGGGCGCGAGGTCCGATCGGTTCAAGCGCTCGAGACCCTTCGGCGTCCGCTCCGCGACGGACTGCTGATAGCGGTATCGCACGAGGGGGGCACGCACGCGACGAACGAGGCGATCCGCGCCGCTCGGGAGGGCGGAGCGCGCACGGCGCTGATCACGGTCGGCAGCGAGTCGCCGGGTGCGGCGTTGGCGGAGCTGATCGTGCGCACCGAAGAACAGGACCAGAGCTGGTGCCACACGGTCGGCTACCTGTCACCAATCCTGGCCGGCGTCGTGATCGCGGCACGCCTGGCCGGTCCTCGGCCGGATGCGCGGGCGATCCACGCCCTGCTCGACGTGGCGAACGAGCCACGATCCGCGGCGGATGTGGCCGCCGGCCTATCGGACACCGATCGCCTCATCGTGATCGGCTCCGGCGTGGACTACATCACCGCACGGGAGCTTGCCCTCAAAGTGGCCGAGGGGACGCGGCTCGCGGCGGAGGCGCATGAGCTCGAGACGATTCTGCACGGCCACCTCGCGGCGGCAACCCGATGGACGGGCATGCTCGTCGTGCTCTCCGGCGGAGCGGCGCCCGTCATGGATCGCGCCAGCAAGGTCTTCGCGGCTGCCAGGGCGCTGGGCATGCCGGCCGCCGCTATCGTGAGCGAGCCGCTCGACGCCGAGATTCCTGCGGATCACACGCCTGCGGGCCGGATCCTGCTGCCGCAGATCGGACGCGTCACCGGCCTGGCAGGACGGCTTCTCGCCTCGGCCATTGCGCTCCAGCTCCTGGCTGAACGACTAGCACGGGCGCGGGGTGTCAATCCTGACACCCTGGGTCGCGAAGATCCCGCACAGGCCGCAGCCCACGCCTGACGCGCGCAAGTGCCGAGTCAGCCTCGCAGCAATCCGAAGAGGCGGACGTAGAAGCGCAGGTTGTGAAGCGTCGCGAGGCGCTCGGCCGACAGATCTCCCACCTTGAACAGGTGATGCAGGTAGGCCGCGGAATGACGAGTGCAGACCGGGCAATCGCAGCCTACCTCGATCGGTCCGTGGTCAATCCGGTACTCCGGGTCATGAATGCGAACGGCGCGATAGAAGTGATCACCGACTGACGGACGCTGCGCAGACCACCCCTCACGGAAGGCATAGAGCCGCCCATGGCGCGCATCCCGCGTCGGCAATGCGCAGTCGAAGATGGAATAGCCCAGGCCGAAAGCATTCACGACATGATCCGGTCGACCGATGCCCAAGGCATGTTTCGGAGCGTCGGATGGCAGGGACTCGGCAACCCAGCCCATCGGCTCTGAGAGCAGTCCGCCGTCGCCATCCAGCGGCCAGCCTCCGAAGCCATAGCCGTCGAAGCCGATCTCGGCCAGCGCCACCGCGCACTGCCGTCGCAACGCCTCAACAGCCCCGCCCTGAACGACCGCGAAGATGCGCGGAACATCGACCATGCCGCGCTCCGCCACCTGGCGATCGAACTCACCGCGACAGCGGCGCGCCCATCGAACCGTTCGCTCGACGGACCGCTCCTGCTCGGGCTCGGGGTCGCCCGCATCGGTGCAGTCATCCAGGCAGACCACAATGTCGGATCCAAGCTGAAACTGGAGGCTGATGATCCGCTCCGGCGTCAGGTTCCACTTCTCGCCGGTCGATGGTTCGCGAAAGATGACCTCGTTGTCGCGGATGACGCCGCGGTTCGGGTCCTGACGGATGAGGCTCCACACCTGGAATCCACCGGAGTCCGACAGGATCGGTCCCGACCAATCCATGAACCGATGAATCCCGCCCGCCGCCTGCACCACCCGCGCGCCCGGCCTGCGCAGGAGATGGAAAGCGTTGACCACCACCCCTTCGATGCCGATGCCTCGCAGGTCCTCGCTGCTCGCTCCGCGCACGCCTGCACGCGTCGCATCGGGCAGAAAGGTGGGCACCGCCAGCGTGCCGCGACGGGTGACGAGTGGCTCAGCCATCGACGGGATCCAGTCTCACTATGAAGACGAGCTCATTGCTGACCGATGTCTCGGCCACGGCTTTCACGCGCCCGACGTCGGCGGCCAGGCGCTCCATCCGATCACGGTAGGTGCGTTCCATCCCTTTCCCGCGGCCACCAAGGGAGCGAGCGGCAAAGCTGACCACAGCGTGCCGCACGTCAAGCACGCGAATGAGGCGCGTCGCGGCCTGCGAATCCTGGCGGTCCAGGGTCGTGACGAGCTTGAGCAGGAGCGCGACATCCGCAGGCTCCGTCGGCTGATTGCTGACGAAGTCGCGAGAATCGATCCGATGCGGCTGGCCCACCATCGTCATGAATGACTCCGCCGTGGCCAGCGGTCGATGGTCGACATCCATGGCGATGTACTCGGCCTGCCCGATGCCCATCCACGGCAGTGCGAGCGGGTTGAGGCCACAGCCCAGGTCCAGCAATGAACGGGGGATGCCGGTGTGATCCCAGATGGCAGCGTAGAACCGGTCGAGATGCGGAAGGCGCTCGCGGGTCGAGGCGTGCGCGAGAAGCGCATCGGCGCAGGCGGCTCGGAAGGCCGGATCTATCAGGTCGCCGGTCCAGACCTCGGCAAGCTTGGTGTCACGCGAGCTTCCGCGGAAGGCACCGACTGCCTGGTGCAGACGCCGCTTGACGCGCTTCACCGCATCGTCCGCATTGCGCGCTCGCGCCAGCTCCTCGGTTGCGAGGCGGCTGAGGAGCGACCGATCAACGTCACGGTATCGCGACGAGCGCAGGACGCGCTCGACGATCTCGGCCGTCATCGGTCTCTGATTCGCAGCACGAGGGCGTAGGCGTCGCGCTTCGACAGGCCATGCCGGGTGACCAACAGGTCCTGGACGACGCGCGCAGGCGCGCCGCCGTCGATGAGCAGGCGGGCATCGGCCTCTGACTCGGGGGAGACTCCGGTGCGCTCGGTCGCGCCGCCGATGAGCAGCGTGCATTCGCCGCGGACCCCACCCTCCGCTTCGAGCTCCGCCACCAACGTAGCGAGTGTGCCGCGCTGGTATCGCTCGTGCGGCTTGGTGAGGTTGCGCGCGAGGCAGGCCGGGCGGTCACCGAAGGTTTCAAGCGCGTCGCGCAGCGCATCGGTCAGGCGACGGGGAGCTTCGAAGGCAATCAGGGTCGCAGCGTCCTGCGTGACCGCCGCAAACGTGGCACGACGGGCCGCTGACGTTCGAGGCAGGAACCCAAGGAAGCGAAATGGGTGCGGCGGCAGGCCAGATGCCGCCAGCGCGGTGGTCACCGCCGAGGCTCCGGGCACGCTGGTGATGGTGATCTCCGCCTCGATGGCCGCGCGAACCAGGCGGTAGCCCGGGTCGCTGACCAGTGGCGTGCCGGCGTCACTGACGAGCGCCACATCCTCGCCGGACTGAAGGCGTTCGATCAGCTCACGCGTGCGGGCTTCCTCGTTGTGATCGTGGTAGCTCACCGCGCGCGTCTCGATTCCGTGGTGCCGGGCCAGTGTCGCGAAATGCCGTGTGTCCTCGGCGGCAACGAGAGCCACCGTTTGCAACGTGGCGCGCGCGCGCGCGGAGAGATCGTCCGGATTGCCGATGGGCACCGCGACCAGGTGCAGCGTGCCGCCGCTCATCGCCGGTCCGCTACGTTCGTCGCGCCGGCGGGTGCCTCGCAAGGCGAGCCTTTGTGGGCAACGTTGCCATCGGTCAGCCAGTCGCAGGTCATCGCGGAAACCTTCCCTCGGATCGGATGATGAACGTGGCGGGTGGCATCCAACTGAGCGTAGCAGGGACCGTGACGCCTGCCGTTCGGGCGCACTCTCGACCACTCGGCAGGACTGTCACCGCCTTAGCCCCCCAACGGGGCTCGCAATCTCACCCGAACCTCTGGCAGTTCGCGCGTTCGTGGCCGCACGTCCGTTCTTGCACTCAGTGCACGGATCTGTGGAGCAGTCGGTTGTTCTGCGCGCGCTTCCGCCGAGATTTGCACCTGGTGCACAAGATGACCGCCAAACCGCGCTCAAGCGCGCGGATCCGTCCGAATCCTTGCGCTGAGCGCAAATTCTGACACCGGGGACTCCCCGATTCGCAGATCCGTGCGCTGAGCGCAAATCCCGTTGGGTCCGCCGGAACTGGCGGGATTCGCAGGACGGCGGGCCAGGGAGACATGCGCACCGCATCTGCCCGTGGCGCTAGGATCAGCCACGTGCCCGGATTGATCGAGTGTGTCCCGAACTTCAGCGAGGGTCGACGGCCGGAGGTCGTCGAGGAGATCGTGGGCGCCATCAGCCAGATCGATGGCGTGACCGTCCTCGACCACAGCCGCGACGAGACCCACAATCGCAGCGTCGTGACCTTTGCCGGCAACGCGGAGAACGTGGTGAAAGCCGCGACCGCGGGGGTCGGACGCGCGCTCGAACTGATCGACATGGAGCAGCATGTCGGTGCCCATCCGCGCATCGGCGCCGTCGATGTCATCCCCTTTGTGCCGCTGGGGACGAGTCGCATTGAAGAATGCGTGGACCTGGCGCGCAGGTTCGGCGAGCAGATCGCCACGCGCTTCGAGCTGCCGGTCTACCTGTATGGCGAGGCCGCCCTACGCCCCAACCGCAAGCGGCTCGCGCACGTTCGGCGCGGCCAGTACGAAATGTTGCGCGAGGAGATCGCGACGAACCCGGACCGAGCCCCTGACTACGGTCCGTCGAAGCTCCACGCGAGAGGTGGCGCCGTCGCCGTGGGAGCCCGAAAGCCACTGATCGCGTTCAACATCAACCTCCGGACCGATGACCTCGCCCTCGCCATCAAGATCGCGAACACCATCCGCGAGAGCTCCGGCGGAATGCCGGCGGTGCAGGCCATGGGCGTCCTGCTCGAGAACCCGGGCATGCCGCCGATGGCGCAGGTAAGCACGAACCTCGTTGATTGGGAGCGCACCGGGATCGCGACGGTGGTGCGCGAGGTGCGTCGGCTGGCGCGCGAGGCGGGGACGGAGGTCGACCACTGCGAACTCATCGGCCTGGCGCCAACCGGGGCTCTCCTGGAAGTCGCCGCCGATACGCTGGGGCTCACCGACTTCAGCGCGGATCAAGCGCTCGAGATGCGGCTGGCTCGAGACCGTTGAGCGAAATAACGCCCTGAGTCGTACGGGAAATCGTGCCGTTGCCGGTCAGCTGCCAGGCTCGGTGGCAGATGCCGTTGCGTCGGTCATACCACCCGACACCAGTTGCGCGCGAATTGCCGTCGCACTGCGCTTGGCATCGGCCTCGCGTTCCTCGAACCGCACGGCCACGAGGTCCTGACCCCGGTCCCGGGCGCGGCGCGCGAGGCTGCGAGAAAGCCCGGCGCTCTCCTCGAGCCCTCGCAGGGTGGAAGCCATGGACACCTCCACCCGATCCGACTGCGCTGCCAGCAGGCTGTTGACCGTGTACGCGTGGCCGATGCGGCAGCGGAATCGGAGGACGCGGTCGTCCTTGACCTCCCACAGCACGCCGTTGCAATCCGGACACGAGAAGCCCGAGGATGGACCGACGGGCACGTCGTCATGGAGGCCGATCCAGTCCACCTCGATGGGCGTTGGCGGAATCGCGTTATGGTCAGTCATTGCATCTGTCACCTCCATGCTCTCCGTGGTGAGCCGTGCCAGCAGCGGACCGATATCCTCAACCGGAACGCAGTGGTCCACGTCGACGTGATCGAGCGCCGTGGCGGGCATGCCGCCGAAGAGCGCGGTGTTCGGATCCTGAACGATCGCGAGGCCGTGGTGCCGCTTCACCGCGGCGAGCCCGGCCGTGCCGTCGTCGAGGGTGCCCGACACGACGACGCCAATGACCTGGTGGCGGTAGGCGTGCGCCGCGGTACGGAACATCGGGTCGAGGGCGGGCCGATGGCCGTTCTCCCGAGGCCCGCGCGCCACGCGAACGCGGCCACGATCAATGAGCAAGTGGTGGTCAGGCGGTGCAACGTAGATGCATCCGGGTTCGATCGCCTGGCCATCGATGGGATGTCGAGCGGGTAGTGGACCGGCTCGAGCGAGGAGCTCGGGTAAGTGCGAGTCGGCGGCGGCCGGCATATGAAGGGTGACGAACACCGCGGCCGGTAGGTCTGCCGGTAGGCCCGCCACCACGCGGGTCAGCGCCTCGACACCGCCCGCCGACCCGCCCATGACCACGATCTGGCGGGTGTTGCCCGCGCTTCGCTCCATTCGCACCGACAACGCAAGCCGTGTGCCGTGAATGGCCCGCAGTGCACGCCGGCCAGGAAGGGATAGGATTGCGCTCCGGCGCACACGTGCGCGACGCCCAGGAGAATTGGCAGATGCCCAAGCCGACGGCCAATACGCAGGCCACAGCAAAACCCAGGCCAAAGCCAGCTGACCAGATCGTGGTGATCGGCTCCTCGGCCGGAGGGGTGGACGCGCTCTCGACGCTGATCACTACGCTGCCCGATGATCTGACGGCGCCCATCCTCATCGCCCAGCATCTCGATCCGCGCCGGCCAAGTCACCTCCAGGAGATCCTCGCTCGTCGCACCCCGCTATCGGTGCGCACGGTGGTAGATCACGAACGGCTGGAATCGGGCGCCATCTTGGTGGTGCCCTCGAACCGGCGCGTTGTCATCACCGGCAACGAGGTGCGATTGCATCAGGACGTGGATGGGGCCCGACCTCAGCCGTCGGTCGATCTTCTTCTCGCGAGCGCGGCCAAGGCCTTCGGCGAGGGCGTGATCGCCGTGATCCTCACCGGCACCGGCTCCGACGGCGCGGCCGGGGCGCTCGCGGTGAAGGCGGCCGGCGGCACGGTGGTCATCCAGAATCCCGAAACGGCCGCGTTCCCGGGTATGCCCGAATCGGTAGCGGCGAACGCGGTTGACGTCGTCGCTGAGCTGGAGGAGATCGGCCCGCTGTTGCAGCAGTTATTGGCCGACAAGCTCTCTTCCGCCTCCGATGAGCGAGCGCTCGGACCGATCCTCGACCGGGTTCGGGAGCGGAACGGGATCGACTTCGGCAGCTACCGGCACGGCACCATCCTGCGTCGTCTCCGTTCACGGATGGCCGTCGTCGGCACACCCAGCCTGCGGGAATACGCGGAGCATCTCGAGGCGGATCCGAGCGAGTACGATCGGCTCTCCAGCAGCTTCCTGATCAAGGTCACCGAGTTCTTCCGTGATCCGGCGGTCTTCGAGCACGTGCGCAATGTGGTGCTGCCCGCCCTGCTCGAGAGCGCGAAGGGTCAGCCGGCGCAGTTGCGCATCTGGTCGGCGGGCTGCGCCACCGGCGAGGAGACCTACTCGATCGCGATGCTCGTGGCCGATGCGCTCGATGAGCGATCCACGCATCTGAGCGTGCGCATCTTTGGCACCGACCTGGACGCCGACGCGGTCGCCTTCGCGCGCCGCGGCATCTATCCAGCCGCCGCCCTGGGCGGTCTGCCGTCCGGATACCGAGATCGTTTCTTTGAGCCGATTGACGACGCGTACGAGGTCACCAAGTCCGTCCGCGCCCTGACCTTGTTCGGACAGCACGACCTCGGTCAACGCGCGCCGTTTCCGAGCATTGATCTCATTCTGTGTCGAAACGTTCTGATGTATTTCACCCCCGACCTCCAGGAGCGCGCCTTGCGTGTGTTTGCGTTTGCGCTGCGCGATGGCGGCCGCCTGGTGCTCGGCAAGGCTGAAACGGTCAAGGCGCCGTCCGACGTCTTCGCGGCCGATGATGCGCGCCTGCGGGTCTACCGTCGGCAGGGCAGCCGCACCGTGCTGCCCCCATTCCCATTGAACGGTCCATCGCTGATGTCGATCCGGAGAGTACGAGCGACAAGCGAAACGAGCCAGTTGGATGATGCAGTCGCGCGGTCACGCCGTGACGCAGAGCGGGTACGAATGAGCGGCGAGCAGGCAGACAAGGTGCTGCTCGACCTCCAGATCGGGGTCGTTGTTGTCAGGCCGCGCTACGAAATCGTGAGCATCAACGCCGCCGCCCGACGCAGCCTGACAATCCACGGCCCGGCCATCGGCGAGGATCTCGTGCACCAGGCGTCGGCCCTGGGCGCCACGGAGTTTCGAAGACAGATTGATGGCGCCTTCGGAGGCCAGTCTTCGACGGTCGTATATACGGCCGCCACCGCGCAGGAGCTCGGCGAGGAGCGGAACCTCGAGGTGCGGTGCGAGCCGCATCGCACCGCTGCGACCGGCCGTGGGAGTGACGAGGTGGTGATACAGATCTCCGACGTCACAGCGAGCGTCGAGGCGCTCGCGCAGGGAGAGCGGCAGACCGCTCGGCTTGCTCGGGCCAGCGAGAGCAATCGTCTGCTGCTCACCGCCAACGAGGAGCTGTCAAGCTCGAACGCGCTTCTGCGCAGCACGAACGACGAGTTGCTATTGAGTCACGAGGAGGTCCAAGCCTCGGCGGAAGAGATCGAGACGCTGAACGAGGAGCTCCAGGCATCGAACGAGGAGCTTGAGACCCTCAACGAGGAGCTCCAGGCCAGCCTCGAAGAGCTGCACACGGCGAACACTGATCTCGAAGTTCGCAGCAAGGATCTCCAGGCATCGACCGACTCGCTGAGCGAGGAACGGCGGCGGCTGGCGGCGACTCTACTGGCCATGAGCGACGCGGTGATCATGGTCAACGAGCGCGGCGAGGCAAGGCTCAGCAATGCGGCCTACCAGCGATTGTTCAGTGAGCTTCACGAGGACCTGTCCGGAGAAGAGGACGGCACGGAGATCCTCATCAGCGAGGCCGATCTCCTTCGGCGCGCCGCACGTGGCGAGCACTACCGGCTGCGCCTCACCCTCGCTGACGCTTCCGGAGAGCGGCGGTGGTACGAGGTGACCGGTGAGCCGATCATCGACGACGAAGTGGTGATGGGGGGTGTGGTCGTGGTGCACGACCTGACCGATCTGTCGCTCCGCGTGCTCCAGGAGGAGTTCGTGGCATTGGTCAGCCACGAGCTGCGCACCCCGCTGACATCGCTGACCGGTTATCTCGAGCTGCTTCAGCGAGCACTGGCCAAGGACCCCGCGGACCACGACCGAGTCACCCGCTACAGCGCCCAGGCGCTGCGCCAGTCCGAGCGCCTCGGACAATTGGTCGGCGATCTGCTCGACGCCAGCAGCCTGCATCGGGACAGGCTCCAGTACACTCTTGCGCCGTTTGATCTGACCAGGCTGGTCGAAGAGACGGTGGACCTTGCGCAACCGTTGGCCGATGGCAGCCGGCTGGAGCTGACGGCGTCCACGGTCAATCTCACGGTGAACGGCGACGCGGGCCGGCTTCAGCAGGTGCTGCTCAACCTGCTCACCAACGCCTTCCGCCACGCCGATGCCGGCCTGATAGAAGTCAGCCTGCGCCGACGCAAGGACCAGGCTGAGCTGCGCGTGCGCGATGATGGTCGCGGCATCGCCGCCAAAGCCGTCCCGAACCTGTTCAACCGCTACTACCAGGGCGTACCGCGGGCGAGCCACTCGGGCGGCGGGCTCGGATTGGGCCTGTTCATCTCGAAGGAGATCGTCACCGCCCACGGTGGCGCGATCAGCGTTCGCTCGAGGCCCGGCGCGGGGGCAGCATTCACCATTCGGCTCCCGCTGCACGATGCGGAGTCCTGACGCCTCGGAGTGGCACGGCGCTTGCGACACTCGTCCACTACGACCATTCGAGAGCGACGTGCACGCGCACCACATTCTGATCGTCGATGACGAGCCCGCGATTCGCGACGTGCTGGGCGAATTCCTGAGCATGGAAGGACACGGGTCGCTGAACGCCATCGACGGCGCCGACGCGATGAGGCAACTGGAGGGTGGGCTGCGGCCGTGCCTGATACTGCTCGACCTCCTCATGCCGCACATGAGCGGATGGCAGCTAGCCGAACGCCTGGCGGCATCCCCCGAGCTTGCGGGGATCCCCTATCTCGTTACCTCTGCCCAGCGCAGCCACCCGCGCGACGAAGAGCGACTCGAAGCGCGGCCGCGCATCAGCAAGCCCTTCCATCTCGCCGCGATCATGGAGATGATCGACGCTGGCTGCCTGGAGGGGCTCGCCGCGGCCAAATAGTGGTGTCGGCGTGCACCAGCACAACCCGTGATCGGCAGACGGCTTGCATACGCATCGGTCGCAACCGAATCGATGCGTAACCCGCAAGCCGAGAGAAGCACCACTATCGATGCAGCCTAAAGCGCTCACTTCCGTCGAACACCGCCCGAATCGGGTCCTGGTCGCCCTCGCAGCCGCCTGGATGATCCTCTCGCTCGCCATCGGGGGTGCCGTCCACGCCGACACGAGCTCGCACACCGATTCCGCTCCCGTCGTCTCAGGCTCCGTCGAGGGCTGAGTCCCGGTCGGTCCCGGCCATGGGTCATCGAGGCGCTAGACTCGATGACCCATGAGCCTTCGAGCGGAACTGATCCGTGCCATCGCCGATGCCCGCGACCGCGCGGTCACTGACGGCAGCCTGGCCATTCCGTCGGAAGTCGAGCTCCCATCCATCGGTCTCGAAAAGCCGGCAAAGCCCGAGCACGGCGACTGGGCCAGCAATGTAGCCATGCAGCTCGCTCCGGTCGCGCACGCCGCACCGATGCGCATCGCGCAGACGATCGTCGCGCACCTGGAGCGTGGCGTCGCGATCGCCGAAGTGAGCGTGGCGGCCCCCGGTTTCCTGAACTTTCATCTGGATCACGGATGGGTGGCGGCGCAGGTCGGCCCCATCCTCGCCTCCGGGGCGTCGTACGGCCGAGGCACCGTCACCGAGCCTCGCTCCATCAACGTCGAGTTCGTGAGCGCCAATCCGACCGGTCCGCTTCACGTCGGCAACGCCCGCGGCGCCTTCGTGGGCGATGTGCTGTCGCGCGTACTCGCTGCGGCGGGCCACACCGTCGCGCGCGAGTATTACTTCAACGACTTCGGGGCGCAGGTCATCAACCTCGGCCTTTCTGTCTTGGCGCGCCGAAACAGCACCGACCTTCCCGAAGACGGGTACCACGGCGCATACGTCGAAGAGCTCGCCGCCGAGATGCCGGACGAGGTTGCGTTGCGGGCGGCAGAGACGCCGGATGACGCCGGGATGCTGACCGGTCGATGGGCCTCCGAACGAGTCCGCGCCGGGATCGAGGCCAGCCTGGCCCGATTGGGGGTCACGTTCGACGTGTGGAAGGAAGAGAGCTCCCTCCACGACGAGGGCTGGGTCGAGCGAGCCGTGACCCGCCTTCGCGAGAGCGGCCACATCCACGAGACCGATGGCGCCACCTGGTTCCGATCGACCGACTTCGGTGACGACAAGGACCGCGTCATCGTCCGCTCCAACGGGCAACCAACCTACTTCGCGTCCGATATCGGCTACGTCACCGAAAAATTCGACCGTGGCTTCAGCGAACTCATCTACATCTGGGGCGCCGATCACCACGGCACCGTCGCCCGAGTCCGGAACGCCGCGCAGGCCATGGGCTACGACCGCGAGGCGGTGCGCATGCTGCTCATCGCCTGGGTCCGCTTCGTCCGCGACGGTGCCGAGATCCCGATGAGCAAGCGCTCGGGTGAGTTCATCACGCTCGACGACGTCCTGAACGAGGTCGGAGTCGACGCCGCTCGCTGGTTCTTCAGCTCACGCGCCTACACCACCGGGATCGACTTCGACCTCGAGCTGGCGAAGAAGCAGAGCAACGAGAATCCCGTCTATTACGTGCAGTACGCCCACGCGCGCGCGTCATCCATCCTGCGAAACGCCGCCGACGCCGGGCTCTCCCCGGATGCATCGAGCTCCGGTGAGCTCCTATCACATCCGGCCGAGCAGGCATTGGTCCACCACCTGCTTGACTTCCCTGATGCGCTTGCCCAGGCCGCAGAACGGCGCGAGACGCACGAGGTACCGCGCTACGCCTACGAGCTGGCCACCGCGTTCAGTGCCTTCTACCGCGACTGCAAAGTCCTGACCGATGACGTCGCGCTGTCATCCGCCCGCCTTGCCCTGGTCGACGCCACGCGATCGGTCCTCGCCAACGTCCTCGACCTGCTCGGAATCTCCGCCCCCGATTCCATGTAGGCACCAGTGCCTTGGCCTAACTGTCGCGAGATGCGCCACCGTTCGATGTCGGTCGCGTACAGCCACTCACCAATCACGATCGGCTTAGGCAGGACCGGGAGGCTCTGCGCCGGTCGACTGACGTCATGCTGAGCGTGAGATCAGCGTGAGGACAATGTGGTCACGGCGCTCAGCTTGCGTAAGCCGACGGTGGTTGGCATCTGGCGGTATCGAAGTGCCGCCGACCTAATTCACGGCCGACTGCACTTCGGCAAGCAGGTCGTCGGTCGAGGCGTGGACGACCAGGACCTCGGTCTCATTGATGACCACGACCGCTGCCGGGAAGGGCAGCGCGTCGACCACGGTCTCGTAGGCATCGGCGAATTC
Source organism: Candidatus Limnocylindria bacterium (assembly GCA_038255505.1). Classification (GTDB taxonomy): domain Bacteria; phylum Chloroflexota; class Limnocylindria; order QHBO01; family QHBO01; genus JACDBZ01. Next base: position 3,130 of record JBBSLF010000022.1, on the reverse strand, counting down.
GGTCGCATCTTCGGGCGTCTCCCAGGCCAGGAGCCAGGCCAGGGCGAACTGTTCGTCCGGGCCAGACAGAGTGACAGCGCGGTCGCCACCCCAACCATCGGCGGCCGCCGAGGAAGTCTCTGCCCCGAAGTGGTCGAGCATGATGCCGATGCTGGCCTGGCCCACCGGTGACGAGTCGATCTCCTCCCACCCGTCGCCGAGCTCGGCAACGAGGTCGGGGAGGTCCACATCGACCGGCTCCTCGCGTTCGTTCCATGCCCGGAGCGTCGGATCCATGACCTGTTCGGTCGAATCGGGCGGATCGGCGTAGGCGGCGTCCACGTCGGTGAAGTCGGGTGCCAGCGGATCGCCGGACATCGCGCCGACCCACACCTGTCCCGTGGTGTACGGGAACTGGAGCTGGTTGAGCATCCAGGATGGAATGCCTGTGGTGTCCGGCAGGATCGTGTCCGTCCCGATCTGCAGCAGTTCCTCGGGGCCCAGGTATTCGAGCGCCCAGGCCAGCATGGTCACGGTCGCATCGCCCTCGATCAGGGTGACGCGCGCCAGGGACCGATCATCCTCGCCGACTGCATCGGTCTCAAGCGTGTCGAGGCCGAAAGCGGCGTCCTGGAGGGCATGCGTGTACTCGTGCGCGTAGGTGAGCTTGGCCGCGGGATCCAGGCCGGCATCGGTCACGACCACCATGCGTTGGTCGGTGTCGTCGTAAAAGCCGAGCACCTGATCGCCCAGCAGTTGGAGCTGGAGTTCCGCAACGTCCTCGTCCGGGCCGAGCAACCCGAATGCACGCAGCACGAAGTTGTCGCGCTCTCGCTCATCAGGCGGGTATTCGTCATCAAAGAGGGCCTGGAGCTCGACCCCCAGCTCGGCTCGCGTGATGAGGTCGGCAGGCCCGATCCCGGCCGACGGCAGGCCCCGGATAGCGATGACCTGCTCCTCGATCTCGGACAGCATGGCGAGGACTTCTTCGTCATCGGCCGATGGCGGTCCGGCGCTCGAGGTCGGTTCTGGGGACCCTTCGGCGGGACTCGGCTCGGTGCTCGGGCTCGCGCTCGGCTCCGCACTGGCACTGGTGCTGGGGCCGGGGCCGATGGCGATCGGTCCACCAGCAGCATCGAATGCCAGAACGGTGACCCCGATGACGACGATGAGCGCGACCGCGATGGCAGCGACGCGTTGGAGGGCAGACATCGGCGCATTCTCGCATGCCTGATCTGCGGCGCCGAACGTTCACGTTTCTTAAGGTGCGGCAAGCCTCCGGTTTAGAACGGCTGCCTAGTCTTCGATGTGCGAGATGGAAATCCACCAGGGTTTCTACCTCCACCCTCCCTCCTGCGAGCCCCGGTGTCATTGGGCGGGCACCGGGGCTCGTGCTATGTCGCGGCGCGACCGACCCTGGAACCGACGCACGCTGCTACCATCCACTGACCGATGGAGATCACCTGGTACGGACGTGCCTGCTTCCGACTCAAGGGCAAGGACGCCACCGTTATCACCGACCCTTGCCCCCCGTCCACGGGCTTCGTTGCCGGCAAGCACGATGTCGAGCTGCTCACCATGAGCCACGATCATCCCGACCACACGTACACGCGCTCCATCACCGCCGGCCTGACGCTCACTCGCCCCGGGGAGTACGAATTCAGCGACCTGCTCATCACCGGGGTCCGGACCTATCACGATGGGGAAGCCGGCCAGGCGCGCGGCGACAACATGGTCTTCTCGTTCGAGATCGATGGCGTTCATATCGCCCATCTCGGCGACCTCGGACATCTCCTGACCGAGGAGCAGGTCACCGAGCTCGGCCCGGTCGACGTGCTGCTGGTGCCGGTCGGCGGCGAGACCACCCTGAGCCCGTCCGAGGCAGCGGAGGTGGTCGCCCAGCTCGGTCCGAAGATCGTGATCCCGATGCACTACGCCGTGGACGGTGGGTCCAGCGACCTCGGTGGTGCCGACAAGTTCCTGCACGAGATGGCCGTTGAGCCGATCCGTCAGCCGAAGGCGCAGGTCACGGTCAGCTCGCTCCCCGATGAGACCCAGGTCGTCGTCCTCGAGGCCCGCGGCCGCACGTCCTAGGCCGCCGCTTCGTTCCTCGTCGTCGCCATTCGTACCAGTCGTCGGGCCGAATTGTGGTGCGCGATGACAACGGTCATGGGCCCCATTTCGCAACCTCTTTACACAAGACCCCACCTATGGCGCTCAGCAAGCAAGCGCTCGCATACTGGCGGGACTAGTACTTTGGCCGGTATCCTGCGTATGTCCGCGTGGTGGCGACGAGGACGCAGTGCTACCAGCGTCGTCCACAAACTTATCCGCGCCGCGTACCCGAGCAGTCGCGGCCCATCATCTGAATGACCTGAATGGCAAAGGGGGCCAAGCCCATGAACTCATCGATAGCCGCGTCGACTCCCACGACGGGACGGACCGTCCTCGCTCTCGGCGCAATTCTTTCCCTACTCTTGGCACTGTTCGGCGCTGCCGCGACGCACCCGGGGACGGTGCTGGCTGTCGGCGAGCATTGTCCAAGTGACACGAACGGAGCGCCATCCGGAGCCGTCAACGGCGCCGAGGGCGACGCGTCAGAGCAGGACGTCAGCATCACCTACGGCGGTGACCCCGGCGTCGTGACGCTCACGAACAACAACGATACGGACGCAACCGTTGTCTTCTGCGCCAAGGGTGGAACCGATTTCGACGGCGAAAGCAAGAACAGCGGCGAGATGACGGCGACCCTCGCTCCCGATGAGACTCAGACCTTCGAATTCGGGACCGAGATCAGCTACTTCGTCCTGTACTCGGTCACCGTGGACCAGCCCGAGGAGCCCGGCGAGGAGCCCGGCGAGGAAGAGCCGACCGTCGAGACATGCCCGGCTTCCACGACCCTACTCGTGACCTTCACCTGGAACGGAAGCGCCTTCGTGCCCGATGGCGGTGATGCCATGGGCGTCAGTGTGACCGGCGACACCGATCTGGCGTACTTCGTGAGCACGGAGGCGATCACGGCGCTCGTGGTCTCAGCCGGAGGCGAGACCCGCAACATCACGCTCGACTTCCCCTCGACCACGGGGAGCATCTCTCCGCACAATTACGAGGTGTTCGGGGGCGCGTCGATGAGCAGTCTCGGATTCTGCGT
>JBBSLF010000021.1:0-20404 GCA_038255505.1 Candidatus Limnocylindria bacterium | reverse complement strand
CCCGTGTCAGCGCGCTGATGAGCGTCATCGACCGATTCTTTCCGGCCTGGGCGTCTCTGCGTGCATTCAACCGGCTCGCGCGCGAGGAACGGACGATCGTCTTCTACGCGGAAAGCCGGGCGGATTGGGCGCACCTCGGGCCGATCATCGAGGAGCTCACGGAACGGATGGAACGGACCGTTTGCTACGTCACCTCGGAAGCGGATGACCCGATCCGGACGGCGGACAACCCGCGGATCCGTGCCTTCTATGTCGGAACCGGCGCGACGCGGACCACGTTCTTCAGGTTGCTCGAAACCACCGTGCTGGTGCTGACGTTGCCCGATCTCGAGACGTATCACCTCAAGAGATCGGTCCATCCGGTGCACTACGTGTACGTCTTCCACTCGATGGTCAGCAGCCACATGATCTATCGCAAGGGTGCGTTCGACGCCTACGACACCGTCCTGTGCGTTGGGCCGCATCACGTCGCGGAGATCCGGCGGACCGAAGAAGTCTACGGATTGCCAGCCAAGGAGCTGGTCGAGCATGGCTACGGGCGGCTCGACCTCATCCTTGCCACAGCGGCCGAGCGACCCCCCTTCCAGCCCAGCACCGGCGAAGGCAAGAAGCTCCTGCTGGCGCCATCGTGGGGGGAATGCTCGTTCATCGAAGCACCCTATGGCGCCGAGCTGATCGGCATCCTGCTCGCCGCCGGGCATGAGGTCGTCCTGCGACTCCACCCGATGACCGTCCGCCACCACCCCAAGCTGGCGCAGGAGATGTCCGCCGCCTTCGAAGGCAGACCATTCCGCGTGGAGACCGATATGCGCGAGCAGGCCTCGCTCCACACCTCCGACCTCATGATCGGCGACTGGTCAGGCGCCGCGCTCGAATACGCGTTCGGGCTGGAGCGCCCTACGCTGTTCATCGACACGCCGAAGAAGGTCAACAATCCCGAGTACGAGCGCATCGGCATCACGGCCATCGAGGTATCGATCCGCACCCAAATCGGCGCCATCGTCGACCCGGCCAACCTCACGGCGGCGCTGCCCCACATCGAACGACTGACGGCCGACCCCACGGCATTCACGGAGCGCCTGCGCAATGCGCGCGAGCGCACTGTCTACAATGTCGGGCGCAGCGCGAGCGTCGGCGCCACGCACGTGGCACGCCTGGCCGATGGCACCCGCGAAGAAGCTCCATCACGGACCACCTCATGACCTCACCAAAAACCAGGGCGCTCCGACAACTCCTGACCGGCCCAGACCTGGGCTTCCTGATGGAGGCCCACAGCGGCCTGAGCGCGAAGGTCGCGGAGGAAGCCGGCTTCGAAGCCCTGTGGGGCAGCGGCCTGTCCATCTCCGCCTCTATGGGCGTGCGGGACAACAACGAGATGAGCTGGACCCAGGTCATGGACCTCGTCGAGTTCATCGGCGACGCGGTGACGATCCCCCTCCTGCTGGACGGCGATACCGGCTACGGCAACTTCAACAACATGCGACGCCTGGTCCAGAAGCTGGAGACGCGCGACATCGCCGGCGTGTGCATCGAGGACAAGCTGTTTCCGAAGACGAACAGCTTCATCGGCGAGAACCAGCCGCTGGCCGACATGGACGAGTTCTGCGGCAAGATCAAGGCCGGCAAGGATGCACAGGCCGATGACGACTTCAGCATCGTCGCCCGGGTCGAGGCGCTGATCGCGGGCTGGGGCATGTCCGAAGCCCTCAAGCGAGCGGACGCCTACCGCCGCGCCGGAGCCGATGCGATCCTCATCCACAGCAAGCTCTCGAAGCCCGATGAGATCCTCGCTTTCGTGCGCGAGTGGGGCGATCGCGGCCCCGTCATCATCGTGCCGACAACCTACTACAGCACCCCCACCGAGGCCTTCCGCGACGCCGGTGTCAGCGCCATCATCTGGGCCAACCACCTCATGCGCAGCTCGCTGACCGCCATGCAGCAGACCGCGCAGCAGATCCGCGAAGAGCAGACCCTGCTCAACGTCGAGGATCGAATCGTGACGGTCAAGGAGGTCTTCCGCATCCAGGGTGCCAGCGAGCTGGCCGAGGCCGAGAGGCGCTACCTACCTGCACGGGAAGAGGCGCCCCAGGCCCTGGTGCTGGCCGCCGGGCGCGGCAAGGAGCTCGGCGTACTGACAGAGGATCGGCCCAAGGCCATGGTCGAGATCGCCGGCAAACCGCTGCTTGAACGCACCGTGGACACGCTCAACAGCATCGGCATCAAGGACATCACCGTCGTGCGCGGCTACCGCAAGGAGGCGATCAATTACCCGAACCTGAAGTACGTCGACAACGATGAGCACGACACGACCCAGGAGGCGTTCTCGCTCTTCGCGGGGCTGGAGAGCATGACCGGGTCGGTCCTCATGGCATACGGCGACGTGCTGTTCCAGAAATTCATCCCCATGGACCTGTTCGAATCCGCGTCCGACTTCTGCATCGCGGTCGATCCGGCGTGGAAGGGAGGGCAGAACGAGGACCGCTACCGGGACCTCGTCGCATGCGACCGCCCCTTCCACTGGAGCGAGTTTGACCAGCGCACTCGCCTCGTGAAGATGAGCACGGATCTCTCCGCCGATGCCGTGCACGGCGAATGGATCGGCCTTCTGAAGATGACCGCCTCAGGCGTGGATCAACTGCGAGCGCTGGGCGCTGCCGTGACCGATGCGGATCGGCTCCGTTCCATGCGCATGGCCGACGTCTTCGACCTCATCATCGCCAACGGCAAGCAGGTGGAGGTGGTGTACATCCGCGGCCACTGGCTCGACGTGGACGACATGCACGATGTCGTGGCGGCCTCGAACTTCGGCGGCGCGGGCCAGTATCGGTGAAGGCCATCATCCTGGCGGCCGGCTTGGGGAGCCGGCTGGGGCATCTCACCACGGATCGGCCGAAGAGCCTGCTGGAGATCCGTGGACGGTCGCTCATTGATCGCCAACTCGACACGTTCCAGTCGCTCGGCATCGACGACATCACGGTCGTGACCGGACACCACGCCAAGAAGCTCCACCTGCCCGGCGTGCGGACACGTCACAACGCCGACTATCGCAACAACAACGTCCTGCTCTCGCTCATGTACGCCGAGGCGGAGCTCACCGACGACGTGATCATCAGCTACTCGGACATCGTCTATCGACGCGAGCACGTGGAGCAGCTGCTGGCTGCCAGCGGCGACATCCTCGCCGTGTGCGATGTCGACTGGCGAGACGCGTATGTCGGCCGCATCGATCACCCGATCGCGCAGGCGGAGAAGGTCGTGATCGAAGGCGGCGTCGTGCGCAGGATCGGCAAACACCTCGAGGCGGACGAGGCGGACGGCGAGTTCATCGGTCTGCTGCGCCTGTCGCGCGAAGGCGCGCTCACGCTCCGCACGGTGTTCGCCGAAGTGTTGCGGATCCATTCCGGCAGCCCATTCCAGGCGGCACAGCGTTTTGAGATCGCCTACCTGACCGATATGCTCCAGGAGCTGATCGACCGCGGCCACGAGGTTCGGCCGGTCCTGATCCACGGCGGCTGGCGCGAGATCGATACCATCGAGGACTTCCGAAAGGCTGGAGGCGACGTGACTTCCGACATGCGCACGGGCGAGAACTTCCGGGCGGTCCTCAACGATCTCAAACGACGACCCGAGGATGCCGCGTCCGAGCTCGGCGTGCCCGTGGAGGAGATCAACGAGATCGTCAGCGGGGAGCGAGCCCTGCCGCCCGAGCTGGTCGAGAAGGCCACCGCGACGTGGCCCGTCAGTCCGCGCGACTTCTACCTGCTTCGCGACGATGCGCCAACGGGGGTGCGCATTCACCGTGCGGCCGACTCGGAACGCAGCAGCCGAGTCATGAGCCGCGCGGGCAACGACTACTACGAGTACCGCGACACGGCCATGAGCTCCCTGGCCCAATTCCGTCCCGAGTGGATCAAGGAGCTGTGCGTCGTAGATGACAACGATCCCGACAACGAGGCGGTGCAGTGGAACAACGGCCACTTCCTGCACCAGTTCACCTACTTCGTGGGCCCGGTGAACTTCTACTACCGCGGAGCCGATGGCGCGAAGCAGGTCGCGGTCATGGAGACCGGTGACTCCATGTACATCTCGCCCTTCGTGCCGCACTCCTTCGCGTCGCGCCGCAACGAGCACGACGAGCTCGGCGTCATCCTGGCCCTCACCTACGGCGACAAGCTCGGAGGCGAGACCCGGCAGGAGGTCTCCGCACTCGGCGCGGAGCTGGCGTCGGGCCTGGCGCTCGACTTCGCCGATCCCAGGCGCGCCTTCGGATCTCTCCTGCGCTTCCAGCGCCAGGGCTTGAGCCTTACCGCGGGCGAGCTGGCCCGACGTGCCGGACTTGAGGCATCCCGAATCGAGGAGCTCGAAGCCGGCTCGTCGCAACCCGATGACGGGGAGCTTCGCGCGCTCGCGACGGCCCTCCGCGTCAACGTCCGGGACCTGCTCGTCCCCGATGCATTCGAAGAGGCCGTCCTGGTGCAGAAATACGCCGAGGCGGCGCGCTGGGCGTACCCGGAGACCGACCCCGCCTACGAGATGGTCGAGCTCACGCCGGTGCGCAGCATGCCGTTCTCGAAAGGCCTCGAGATCAACGTCCTCAACGACGGGCCGCCTGAAGCCGATCTCACCGCCGGCCTGCACCAGTACGTCTACAACGTCAGCGCCACGCCCGTGACCCTGGCTTGGCAACTGGACGGCGAGCTCCGGCACGACATTCTCGAGCCCGGGGACTCCGCCTATCTCAAGCCCTCCCTCCCCCACGGCTATCGCGGTGCCGGTGGTCAGCTGCTCGTCCTGCGCATCGGCGGGCGCGTCACCGGTGATGGCCAGATGGAGCTTTCGCGCATCCTCGCGCACGAGCCTGCGAACCTCGCCCGCGTGGTCGGCGACTCGAAGCAGTGGTACGACCCGAAGGGACGCCGGAACATCAACGCATGATCAGCGCGGATGCGTTCGTCCAGCCTGCGCTCGAGCGCGGCTACTCCTTCTGGGCCGGGGTTCCGTGCTCGTTCCTGACGCCATTCATCAACTACGTCATCGGAAGCCCGGACCTCGACTACATCGGCGCAGCAAGCGAGGGCGAGGCACTCGGCATCGCCGCCGGCGCCCACCTGGCGGGCCGTCGGACGGTCGTCATCTGCCAGAACTCGGGCTTGGGAAACGCGGTCAACCCACTCACTTCGCTGAACTACACCTTCCGGATTCCGACCCTGTTCATCACGACCCACCGTGGCGAGCCGGGCCTGGCCGACGAGCCGCAGCACGAGCTGATGGGTCAGATCACCGGCGACCTGCTGACGACCATGCGCATCCCGTGGGAGGTCTTCCCGCAGGAGCCCGATGCCATTGGTCCGGCGCTCGACCGAGCCGACGCATCCATGGCGGACAGCGGGCGTCCATTCGCATTCGTCATGAAGAAGGGGACGGTCGACACCTTCGCGCTTCCCGAGACGGCGCGGCCGCCCGTTGCACCGATGACGACTCCGCTCGGCTCGTTCGAGCGCGATCCAGCGGCGCGAATGCCGCGCCTCGAGGCCATCCGCGTCGTGCGCGACACCGTCGGCGAAGATGTCGCGCTCATCGGGACGACCGGCAAGATCGGCCGTGAGCTCTTCACGCTGGGTCATCGGCCCAATCAGCTGTATGTGGTCGGATCGATGGGCTGCGCATCGGCCATCGGGCTCGGGGTCCACCTCGGGGGCCGCGGAAGCCGCAAGGTCGTCGTGCTTGACGGCGATGGCGCCGCGCTCATGAAGATGGGGAGCCTGGCCACCATCGGTCAACAGGCGCCCGAAGGCTTCGTCCACGTCATCATCGACAACGAGGCACATGAGTCGACGGGCGGCCAGGCGACCGTATCGGCCGGCGTCGACTTCGCGACGGTGGCGGCGGCTTGCGGATACCGCAACGCATGGCGAGTGGACGCACCGGAAGCACTCCGGGCTGCCGTGGAGGAAGCCGCGTCCACGCGGGGCCCGAACCTCGTGCACGTGAAGGTCTCGATCAGCTCCTCGGCAGACCTCGGACGACCCGGCCTGACGCCGATCGCAGTCAAGGACCAGTTCATGCGCTGGTTCGCGGGCTGAGCGCCGCGAGCATGGCGGCCTTTTACAACCCGGTCCGGATTCGCTTCGGTGCCGGCGCGCTCGACGGCATTGGCGAGCTCGTCGGGGCACGACGCTGCATCGTCCTCACCTCCGAGGGCATGGAGCGGCGCGGCGACCTCGACCGGCTGATCCGCGCCATCGATGGTCGCGTGGCCGCCACCTATCCCAGCGTGACGCCGAACCCGACGGTCGAGTCGGCCACCAACGCGTTTCACACCATCCGTGAAGACCAACCCGAGACCGGTCTCATCGTGGCGCTCGGCGGCGGAAGCGTGATCGACACCGCCAAGGCCGTGGCCGCGCAGTATGCGAATTCGGGCGAGGCGAACTGGTTATCGGCCCACCTGCGGAATGGGGCGCCGTTTGCCCAGGAATTGGCTGCGCCCCCGATCCTGGCCATTCCGACGACGGCCGGAACGGGCAGCGAGGTGACGATGTGGGGAACCATCTGGGACGAGGTGAACGGCCGGAAGTACTCGGTCGCGCATCCGTCGCTGTACCCCGAGCACGCCGTGCTGGATCCGCGGCTCACCCTGAGCGTGCCCCGCGCGACGACGGTGGCGACGGCCCTCGACGCGCTGTCGCACGCCATGGAGGCGATCTGGAATCGCGCCGCCAACCCGGTCTCGGACGCGCTCGCGGTGCGCGCCATCGGTCTCATTCCGACGGCTCTGGTACGGGCGCTCGACAACCCGGACAACCTGGCCGTCCGCGAACGACTCCTGTCGGCGGCGCTCGTCGCCGGACTGGCCATGAGCAACACTCGGACGGCGCTGGCCCATTCGATCTCGTATCCGATGACCTCGCGGTTCGGGGTGCCGCATGGCATCGCCTGCAGCCTGACCCTGTCCGAGATCCTGCGCGCACTCGCCGAGACGCACCCAGATCGGGCGGCGCTGATCACCGAGGCGCTCGGGGTCGCGTCGGCCACCGAGGGTATCGAGACGGTGTATCAGCTGTTTCGAGATGTCGGGATGGCCGCCACGTTGACGGCGCACGTTCCGACGAGCACGGCGCTCGAGGCCATCGAAGGCGAACTGATCACGCCGGATCGGGCCGACAACTCCCTGCTCCTCGCGGATGGACCGGCGGCGGCACGATTGCTCCGAACGGCCTACGAACGCGCATGCCGCTGAGCGGTCAATCCTTGGGGTCGGTCACCGTGGAGGTCGAATCCTGCGAGCGTTCGCCGCGGAGTCGATGCCAGGTGTTGCTGATTGCCTGGCGGAAGAAGAATGGCACCGCCACGACGCCGGCCAGGATGACCTGGAGCAGCATGGTGCCAGAGCCCGCATCGATATAACCGAGAAGGAACATGAAGGAAACGCCTCGATAGTGTTATGCGGATGTTAGCCGCAGTCGGCTCCGATGACCACCCGCGCGGCCCCAGCCTGCTGATCATTAGCCGATGGTTAGCCTCAACAAGGATCTAGGCCGGGCCGATGATCTCGAGCACGGTCCCGTCAGGCGCGCGAACGTGGCACCACGCCGCGGTCTCCGTTCGCTCCATCTCGGTCAGCATCTCGAGGCCATCGGCCTCGAGAGCCGCGCGGGTGGCTTCGACATCGGCCACCCGCAGGCCGACGACCGGACCCGTGGTGAAGAACGCATGGTCGGCGTCGGTATCGGCGTAGACGTGGAGCTCGGCGTCCGTGCCGAGGCGGAACCACGTGGCGCCGGGTGCTTCGCGGATCGTCTCGAGGCCGATGCGCTCGCGAAACAGCGCCACCATCTCATCGAAGCGATCCGTCCGAAAGCCGACGAAACCAACCCCCGAACCAGTACGAGCGCTCACCGGGTGGGCGGGAGGAGCACACCGAAGCGATCGGGATCGGCCGCTGCGGCTGACTGGATGGCGTTGAGCGCCGCGCCCTTGCGGAGGTTATCGCTGCTGACCCACAGCGCGAAGCCCCGCGCGCGACCGGGGATCGCGCGAAGCCGACCGACGAGCACCGGGTCGCGTCCTTCAACGTCTAGCGGCATCGGGTGACGATCGGCGCCGTCGGCAGAGCGATATTCGAGGCCGGGCGCGGCGCGCAGTGCTGCCTCCATGGCTTCCACCGTCGCATCTCGCTCGGTTCGGATGTGGAGCGCGACCGAATGTCCGGTATGCACCGCCACGCGGACCGTGGTCGCGGCGACATCGAGCGACGGGAGCTCCAGGATCTTCCGCAGCTCGGCGTGAATCTTGTTCTCCTCACCGGTCCAGCCGTGCTCGTCCAGCACGTCGATCTGCGGCACCACGGAATCCGCGATTCGACCGTGAAATGGCGAATCCGGCGCACGGTCCCGGTGGTCGGTTCCGCGCTCCGCCTCGAAGGCGTCCAGACCCTTGCGGCCGGCGCCGCTCACCGCCTGGTAGCTGGCCAGGTCGACGGAGGTCAGACCGGCGAGGTCGCGGATCGGCGCCAGCGCGACCACGGCCGCCGCAGTCGTGCAGTTGGGATTCGCGAGCAGGTTGCCGGTCCGATTTCGGGCGGCATGGGCATTCGCTTCCGGCACGATGAGCGGGACGCCATCGGCCAGGCGGAAGGCGCTCGAATTGTCGACCACCAGCGGGATCCCTGCACCCGGCCCGGCCATGATCTCTTTGCTCTGCACCCCGTCGACGGCGAGGAACAGGACATCGAGCTCGCGCGCGCTGTCATCGGTCAGGAAATTCACCTTGACCGATGCGCCGCAATATTCGAGCGTATTACCCTCGAGGTGACCGTAAGCGCGCAGGTTTTCGGCCGGCAAGCCCGCATCGGCCAAGATGGAGCAGAACACGCCGCCCACCACGCCGCGCGCGCCCGCGACCCCCACGATCGGCCAATCCGAATCCGTCATCGCATGACATTAGCGAAGATCGACTCTTGACACATGGGCTTCGACGCCAGCCCATGCTATTCGGGCGCATATCGGTCAGCGGGAACCGAACAAAATCGGACGCTCGCCTGCCACCAGTCGCGCAAGGTCGGCGTAGACGGCTCCGGCAGTCACCCGCCCGCCGGCTCCCGGTCCGGACATCCGGAACACGCCGGCGCCCGTGACCGTGATCTCCAGCATGCTCTCGACGCCAGCCGTCCGAGCCAGCGGGTCGCTCGGCGCAACCGGCATCGGCGAAACGGACATGCCATCCCTGGTGGCCTCGGCCACCAGGCGGACGGTCTCGCCGGTAGCCACGGGAACGCCAACGATCCCGGAGGTCATCACGTCGGTCTCCGGTCGCCAGCGGCCCCACGCCACGGATGCCAGAATCGCGAGCTTCTGGGCCGCGTCGCGGCCGTCGACGTCGAAGCTGGGATCGGCCTCGGCATAGCCCGCCTCCTGGGCCTCGCGCAGCGCCTCGTCATAGCTGCGGCCTTCGCCCATGGCCGACAGGATGTAGGTCGTGGTGGCATTCACGATACCGCGGATGCCTTCAATGGCGCCTGTCGCGGCGAGGTGCGTGACCGCCTCGATCATCGGCGTACCACCACCAACGCTGGCGCTCCCCAACAGCGCCGCAGACCGCCGTTCCGCGAGCTCCGCAAGCTCGCCGCCGTGCGTGGCGAGCAGGGCCTTGTTGGCCGTGACGTACGGGATGCCACGGTCAAGCGCCGCGCGCGCCCAATCAAGTGGACCGTCTGTGCCACCCGCCAGTTCGACCACGACATCGGCGCTCAAGGCTTCCTCGGGATCCCCGAGCGTGACACCTTTCGGCAGGCCGACCCGATCCCGATTCCGCACAGAGACTGACGCCAACTCGAGCGGCAGCGGACCACTGAGCACGAGCTCGCCAAGGGCAGAGCCAACCGTGCCCCAACCAATGAGTCCGATGCGCAGCCGTTCCATGATCCGCAGTCTATGCGGCATCGGCGCTAGACTGAAGCCGATATGGGTGCCACCGAAACCGTCGATCTCTTTTTCGAGCTCATCAATGACGACCGCCGCGACAAGGCGGTCGAGCTGTTCGCGGAGAATGCCGTCCTGGGCATCAGCGTGCCGGGGGGCGACGAACGCACGAACCTGCGGGGTCGCGACAAGGTCGGCGGCTGGTTCATCCGCGCCGGCGACGGCTTCCGCATGTTCACCAACGACAGCCGCAACATGGGCTCCAGCTACATTGCCGATCTGACTGTCATGCGTCCCGGCGTCCCGCCCATGAATGTCGAGGCCAACTTCCGGGTCGAGGGCGGTCAGATTGTTGCCCTCTTTCTCCAGCCGAACTGACCCATGCCTACGGGAACAGGTCGCGCTCCGGCTCCATGATGAGGACCGATGCGCCCACCTCAGACGGGCGCCAGGCGTAGCCGCGCACGACCACGACCGGGCGCTGCTCGACCTTGCCTCCGGCCAGGTCCGCAGCCGATGCCAGCTGGTCCGCCACCGCGATGATCGTGGCGCGCATCGGTCGACCGGAGGCGTCCGGCTCGCCGCGCAGGTCAAGGAGTGCCTCGATCCCGGCTGATCCGATTGCCACGTTCACGATGCCGTCGCGCCATGACCGGCCGAACGAGTCGCTGATGATGACCGCGGGAGCTGCGCCGGCCCGCTCCCGCAGCCCCTCACGGATGGCGCGTGCGGATGCGTCCGGATCTTCGGGCAGCAGCGCCGCCACATCGCCCCCGGCGACGTTCGACACGTCGACCCCGGCATTCGCGCAGACCAGGCCGTGGCGGGTGCGACTGATGATCAGTCCGCCGGTCGCCATGCGCACGATGGAGGCCGATTCCCGTAACACGAGCTCAACCTGTCGTGGGTCGCGGTCCCAGCGTGAAGCCCAGTCTCGCGCGAACTCGGACGGCTCGACCGATGCCAGCTCGACCAACCGGCCCTCCGCCTTGGACACGATCTTCTGGGTGACGACGATCACGTCGGCATCGGTCAGGCGGATGCTTGAGGTCGTGGCTGCATCGGCGATCAATGCCGCGAGGTCATCGTTCTCCACGACCTCACCGATGCCGTCGAGAGCGATCAGCTCGATCCGCGAGGTCATGCGGCGTCGCCGAGCTCGAGCCAGCGCGCGAGGTCCGCGGGCGTGTCGAGGTCGAAGGCCAGCCCGGCGCGGTTCACTGCCACCAGCGGGACCCCGGTCCGCTCCACCTCCGCGAGGTGGGCGGCGAAGCTACCGCTGCCGAATCTGAAGCCGATGAGACCCGGCGGTCGCAACGCCAGCCCGTTCGTTCCGGTGCCGGCCCGGTCCGGAGCGATCGCCATGGCCGGCTCGGTGCCGGGTGGCAGGGCAGCAAGCAGCGCCTCCACGTCCGCGGCCTGGACGTTCGGCAGATCGCCGTGCAGCACGACGAGCGTTTCAACGTTATCGACCAGGGCATCGAAGCGCGCCTGCTCGAGACCCTCGTTGAGACCCATCCCGCGCTGCACGATCAGTCGCGCACCCGACGGTTCCACGGCCTCGCGCAGCGCGCGCGACGGCGAGATGACGACGACGTCCTCCGTGACCTCCCGCGTGACGGCCAGGACGCGCTGGAGCAGTTGACTCGCCAGGAACATGCGCTCGTCGGGGCTCAACGAAGGGGCGAGGCGCGTCTTGGCCGCCTCCAGCCCTCGATGCGGGACGATGATCCGGGTCGACACCGGTGCAGCATATATGGCGGCGTGACACGTCACCGATGTCGTACGGTGGCAGCACGACCCACCATCACTGCGGAGGGCTTCTGGTGTTCGTTCTGTTCAAGTACCTCCACGTGCTCACCATGTTCGCCGCGGTGGCCGCGGCGATCGTGCCGGAGCTCGTGCTGCACGCCGTCGCGCGACGCGGCGATGTCGCCGGACTGCGCGGCCTTCTCCCCACCGCGGAGAAGGCCGGAAAGCTCATCCCGATGCTCTTTGTGACCGGGCTGGTCTTCGGCATCATCGCCGCCGTGGCGGGCGAGTTCGACCTCCTTCGGCCGTGGCTGATCGCCTCATACGTGCTCTTCGCCATCGCCTTGGGCGTCGGTGCACTCGTGAGCGACCCGTGGGCGAAGCGCCTTGGCGAAGCTGCGTTCGCGAGCCCCACCGACGCGCCGTCCGCGGAGCTCCAGGCCGCCATCCACGATCGCCGCGGGACCATCGCGTCGACCATCCTGATGACCATGATCGTGGTCATCTTGTTTCTGATGGTGGTCAAGCCGGGCGGCTGAGCTCCACCAGCGCCGCGGCGAGGGCGGCACGATCCGCATCCGTGCGCATGACCGTCGGGAGGATCACGGCCTCCATGCCGAGCGCCTCCACCGCTGGTGCCAGCGGCGCATCGGCCTCGTCAAGGACGAACCGGTCGACGAGCCCGGAATACAGTCGCGCCACGCCGAGCGCCGTCGACTGGTGGCCGAGGCTGGCGAGCATCCGAGCGGCGGGGCCCTTCAATGCCCGGCCGGCGATGATCGGGCTGACCGCCACAGCTTCGCCGAGCGCTTCGCGGATGTTTGGCAGCGCCAGAATGGGACCGATACTGGCCACCGGATTCGACGGACCGATGACCACGAGGTCCGCACCTCTGATCGCGTCCAGCACCGCCGGCGTCGGCTGCGCCGATCCTTCGAATCGCACCCCTCGCACGTCAGGCTCCTGTCGCAGGCGCACGAAGTAGTCCTGGAAGGTGATCTCGCCCGCATCGGTCTCGATCATCGTGCGGTGGTCATCATCAGTGGCGGGCAGAATCCGCGCGGTCAGACCCAGGGCGGCCGCCATGGCGGCGGTCGCATCTGTCAGGGATTCGCCCTCCCGGAGGCGCCGCGTACGATGCGCGTGCGTTGCGAGATCGGCATCCCCGACCGTGAACCAGGCCGGCTCGCCCAGGCGCTCGAACATGTCGTGGGCGGTTTGGGTATCGTCGCGAATTCCCCATCCGCGCTCGGTGTCGATCAGGCCAGCCAAGGTGTACAGCAGCGCGTCGATGTCCGGGCTGACGTGGAGGCCGTGCATTGCGGTGTCGTCGCCAACATTGGCGATCACGGTCAGGTCCACGCGTGGCTGGAGGAGCGCGAATCCGTGCGCCAGCTTGGTGCCACCGGTGCCACCGGTGAGGAGCGTGACCTTCATCGGCTCAGGGTACCCGGCTCCGCTATGTGCGGCGGTCCGGCCCCTGGTTGAGACTATTGCCGTCACGGTGGGCGTTAGCCGGCAAATCGCGGATCGAGGTGCCCGATCCACGCTCGCGCGAGGTGACGGGCGGCCCGGATTCTCGTATAACGCCCGCAATGACGGCATCTGACCCAACGGGCGCATCCGTCCGGGCAATTACCGTCCAGGTGGGCATCTTGCCCAACGCGGAGACTGAGCGTGCCTACGCTCCCGAAAGCAGTGGCTTGACCTCGGTGATCATCCGCTCCATCGATTCGGCGTCATATGGCGCCGGGAAGCCGACGATGAAGTGTCGGAAGCCGATGTCCAGGTACGGCCGCAGCGTGTCCGCGACCTGCTCCGGCGTTCCGAGGAGCTGGTTCTTCCAGGGCTCGGCCTTGCCGTTGCGCTCGAAGATGTCATCGGCCACGCGCCGAGCTTCGGCGGGATCGTCACGGATGACGGCCATCCCAACCCCCACGGTTCGCTCGATCTCCGACTCGTCGCGACCGACCTCGTCGCAGTGACGCCGCAGGATCTCGTCCTTTCGCTTCACGTTGTCGAAGCCGCCGCCGACGTTGCAGGCATCGGCGTAGCGCGCGACGATCCGCAGCGTCTTGCGCTCCCCGCCCCCGCCGATCAGGATCGGCAGCCGCTTCTGCACGGGAGCCGGGTCGTTGCGCACTTCGTGAGTCGTGTAAAAACGCTCGCCGGACGGTCGCTCGCCGTGAAGCATGCCGCGCATGATCTTCACCGCCTCTTCCAGCCAGCGCAGCCGCTCCCCGGGCGAGCCGCCGAACTCGAGCCCGTAGGCACGATGCTCGGTCTCGAACCATGCGCCGCCGATCCCCAGGACCGCGCGCCCGTTGCTGATGTGGTCGAGTGTGGTCGCCATCTTTGCGACCAGTGCAGGATTTCGGAAGGTGTTTGCACCGACCATGAGGCCGATGCGTGCGTGCTCGGTCCTCTCGGCCCAGGCGGCCAGCGTCAGCCAGCCCTCGAAGATCGGGCCGTCATCCGAGCCGACGATGGGATACAGATGGTCCCAGGTCCAGATCGAGTCAAAACCCAGCGCGTCAGCGCGGATGCCTGCTTCCCGCAGCGCGGGCCAATCGGTGTACTGGTTCCAGGTGATGGCGCCGAACTTCGCGCCGCCGGTGCGATCAGTCATGTCGAATCACCTTCTCGACGCGCATGCGGATGGTCACCCGCTCCTGCCCGAGGAACTGGTCAGGCGGGCTCCCGTAGCGGACCGCCAACGCCATGATGTCCGCGAGCGAACGCTCGCGATCCTCGTCGATCTCGATGCGACCCTGGAGGGCGACCCATTCGAGCTCGTCCTCGAAGCACAGGCTGACGCGCGGGTCATTGCGCAGGAATCGGTCCTTGGCGCGGCCGATCTTGGTGTTCATCAGAATCGTGTCGGGCCGATCAGGATCGAGGTCGAACCACATCACGGACTGGCTCGGCCATCCGTCGCCGGTCAGCACGGCAAGCACGGGGTAGCGCAGCTTCTTCGTCAGCCACGCGTGCAGGTCATCGGACAGGACCGCGTCGACGGTCAGGGCAGGGTCAGTCATCATGGCTCCTTCGGGTCGCAGGACCGATGCCAACTCGTGGCGTCGATGCTCATCGGTGCTCATTTGGCAGATGGAACCCCAAGTCTAGGCGTACTTCCTGGCGTTGCTGAGACATGGGACCGAGCCGTCGCCGAGCGGCTCGCTGGTTGTGCCTAATGCCCGTATGGACGACATCTGGCGCAACGGCGACCCGCGTTGAGTCATACGCCGCGCTGGCGGGCATTGAGCGGCACATGGAAGCCAGATCGTGCTCGGCCACGCTCAGAACCGGCAGTTCGCGGCCAACTTTTGCGTCTAATGCCCGCGACGACGGCAGATGACCCAACGGAAGCCGACTCGCACCACCCGGCTCCACCCACGCGGCTCACCGCCCTACACTGGCCGCTCCATGACACACGCTGAGCTGCTCTCAATCGGTGCCGAGCTGCTTCTCGGCGAGACTGTCGACACCAACGCCGCCTTCCTCGGGCGCGAGATGGCGCAGCTCGGGCTTCCGCTGGGGAGCGTTCGAATGGTGCCCGACGACCGACTGACGCTGCGCGAGGCATTCGCCGATGCACGCGGTCGCGCGGGCGTCGTCCTCGCCACGGGCGGCCTCGGCCCGACCCACGACGACCTGTCTCGTGAAGGCCTGGCCGATGCGCTCGGCGAGACCCTGGCCCCGGACTCAGAGCTGATGCGCATCCTCGAGGAGCGCTATCGCGCGTTCGGGCCGATGCCCGAGAGCAACCGCCGCCAGGCGATGCGCATTCCGTCGGCCGAGGCACTGCCGAATCCCATCGGCTCGGCGCCCGGCTGGTGGGTCGACGGCGACGGCGTCGTCGTGGTGCTCATGCCGGGCGTGCCGTCCGAGATGCGACGGATGTGGGCGGATCAGGTACGGCCTCGGCTCGCCGCGCGCTTCGACCTGTCGCCGCTGAACATCCGCACCGTCAAGGCGTTCGGGATCGGCGAGTCGGCCATGGCAGAACGCCTGGGCGCACTCCTCACCGAACCACCGCCAGACGTCGATGCCGGAATCTATGCGCGCGACGACGGCGTGCACGTCCGATTCTCGACGCGTGGTGATTCGGCCGTTCTCGACGGCCTTGCCGCCGAGGCATTGGTCATTCTCGGCGACACCGCCTATGGCACCGACGAGGACGACCTCGCGTCAGTCGCCCTGACCCGGCTGAGCGTCCTCGGCACGGAAACGCTGGCGAGCTGGGAATCCGACACCGATGGCGCGCTGATCGCCATCCTCGCCGGCGCGGCACCCGCTGACGGCGCGGCTCGTTACGTCGGGGGCGTGCTCGACATGGGAACACCAGCCGGACCGCCGATCGGCGACGCCGTCCTCCAGGTCTCGCTGCTGACGCCCGATGCCAACGGCCGCAGCCGAGTGCGCGTCGCGCTCTCCGGCGCCATCTCGATGCCGATGACCGAGCTTCGCATCCACGGCTCCGGCCCGCAGCGCCTGCGTCGCGCCGCCTTCGCCGCCCTCGATGCCGTGAGGAAGCTCAACTCCACCGACCGATGAGCCGAACCGCGGCAGGTCGGACCTCGAAGCTCCAGTCCGATCGCACGCCGATGACATCGCCATCCGCCTGGACGGGAATTTCACCACCACCGAGTACCCGCAGGTCAACCCGTCGTGCATCCACGCGGTCAGCTCGGGGGCGCATCCCGAGCGCCCAGCGACCGGCCTCGAGCGCCAACCGCGGGGCCGGGCCCGCATACACGCGCAGGGAGAGCCGGCCGGCATCCACGAGCGCCCCGGGATTGACGCGCAGGCCACGGCCGTAGAACGGCGTCGTCCCGATGACCACCATCTCCATCGGTCCGCGATGGACGACCCATCCGTCGGCCCGCACCTCGACCTCCAGCCGGTGCCAGAGATCCGGGATCGAACGCGCCAGCGCCGTGGCCCAGCCGAGAAGCCGACGAGCTCCCGCGGCCGCGTACCGTCCGGCGACCAGCGCATCCCATCCGCCCCCGGCGAACAGCGCGAGCCGGCCGTCGACGGCCACGAGGTCCACGGGTCGCGCATCGCCGGCGCGAAGGACTTTCGCAAGGCCCTCGGGATCACGCGGCAGGTGAAGCAGGTGCGACGTCGCGTTTCCGAACCCGGCGGGGATGTACCCCAGCGTCAGTCCCGACCGCGTCGCAGCCACGTTGTAGGCCACGCTCAGCGATCCGTCGCCGCCGGCGATGACGGCGGTCTCGTATTCGTCCACCCGCGCATCAAGCCAGGCGGCCAGCACCACCGGATCGCGCGTCGACGTCACGTGCAGGTCGGCGTCGAGCACACGTCGCGCCAGTTCGACCGCTCGTCGAACGCGCTCGGTCTGCGCGGTGCCGGCCCCCTCGTTGAGGAAGACTGCCGAGCGTGTCCGCGTTACGGGAGCTGCGACAGGAGTTCCGCCGCGAGCTCGTCCGAGCCCCCGCCAACGATGAAGACGGCTCCCTGTGTGAAGTACATAAAGGCACGCTGATCGACCTCGGTGGCGGTGATCACGAGGACCTCCTTGCCGCCGATCGTCTCCGTCTCTACGCTGCCCTGCCCATCGGCCATGCCGGTCATCAAGGTGGCAAACTGCTCGAGCTGCGTCTCTCCCATGTCGGGGATGCGCATTGCCGTCACACCAAGAACGTTCTCGCCGGTCCCGTAGGTGCTGACCGAGTACTCGACCTCCGACGCATCCATGTTCTGCGCCTCGAGGGCTGCGGCGACCATGGGGTTCGCCGCCAAGTCGACGTCGGTGCGCGACTGACCGTCGATCTCGTCCGGCAGCAGCTCGAGCAGTGCGGTGTCGTTTCCGGGGAGACCGCCCGTGTCGGTGGAATCCGTCGGCTCCTGCGACGCGGGCTCAGGCGTCGGGTCCGGCGTGGGGTCGGGCGTCGGGTCGACGGTGGCGGCAGGCTCTGACGGCGAGGGGGAAGCCTGGTCGCTCGAGCACGCGGCGACGGCGAGCGCCAATGCCAATAGCGTGACCAGGACGAGGGAGATGCGCTTCACGGGAGAACCTCCGTACGGCGGTGCAGCCAGAGCAGCATAGCCGTCGGCGGCCGCATCGCGTTGGGCGGGCGTTGAGTGGGGCGCTATCAGGTCTGGGAGAGCAGCTCTCCCGTCGGGGTACGCTTGAGGAAGCGGCCGTCGCCCGCGGCGCCGAGCCACTCGTCGCCATCGACGATCACCTTGCCGCGTGACAGCACGATCTCCGCCTTCCCGACGACCTCGCGGCCCTCGTAGCAGGAGTAATCGACGTCCATGTGGTGCGTCTTCGCGCTGATCGTGTGCTTCGCCGCGGGATCGTAGATGACGAGGTCCGCATCGGCCCCGGCAGCGACAACGCCCTTGCGGCCGGCCAGGCCGAACATGCGCGCAGGCGCGGCGCTGATGACCTCGACCCATCGATTGGGGGTCATGTAGCCATCGGCCACGCCGCCGGAATGCAGCAGGTTGACGCGGTCCTCGACACCAGGCAGGCCATTCGGGACTTTGCGGAAGTCTCCCTCTCCCAGGTCCTTCTGGCCGTGGAAGTCAAAGGGACAATGGTCGGTCGAGACGACCTGGAGGTCATCCTTGGCAAGTCCCTTCCAGAGCTCAGCGGCATGCTCCGCCGGTCGCAGCGGCGGCGAACACACGAACTTGGCGCCCTCGAAGCCGTTGCCCATATCCTCGAGCGTCAGGAACAGGTACTGGGGACACGTTTCCGCGTACGCCGGCAGCCCCTCGTCACGGGCGCGGCGCACCTCGTCAAGTGCGTCAATCGCGGACAGATGCACGATGTACACAGGCACGCCGGCGACCTGCGCCAGGCGGATGACGCGGTTGGTGGCCTCGCCCTCCATGACCGGCGAGCGGGAGGTGCCGTGGTAGTACGGATCGGTCCTGCCGGCAGCGACATCCTGCGCCGCCACGACGTCAATGGCCAGCCCGTTCTCGGCGTGCATCATGATCAGCCCGCCGTTGGTCGCGGTCTGCTGCATGGCGCGAAAGATGGCGCCGTCATCGGAGAAAAAGACGCCGGGATAGGCAGTGAAGAGCTTGAAGTCGGTGACACCTTCGTTGACCAGGGTGTCCATCTCAGCCAGCGTGTCATCGGTGACGTCTGACATGATCATATGGAAGCCGTAGTCGATCGTCGCCTTGCCCTCGGCCTTGGCATGCCACGCGTCGAGGCCTTCCCGCAGCGCCTGGCCCTTCGACTGCACCGCGAAATCGATGATCGTGGTCGTGCCGCCGAAAGCCGCCGCGCGGGTGCCCGTCTCGAACGTGTCCTTGGCGAAGGTCCCGCCGAACGGGAGCTCCATGTGGGTGTGAACGTCGATCGCGCCCGGGATGACCCACTTGCCCCCGGCGTCGATGGTCCGGTCCACCTCCATCTCCAACGACTCGCCGATGAGCGCGACGCGCTCGCCATCCACCAGCACGTCCGCTCGCGTGGTGGCATCGGCATTGACGATGGTTCCACCCTTGATCAACGTTCGCATTCCATTCCTCCGTACTTGCCTCACCGCGACGACCCAATCCTAGCTCGTCGACGCACGCTGATCCCTGGCGTACGATTCCCCCATGAAGTCCGATCGTCTCCACTTCACCGGCGATGACGATGCCGATCGCCTGCTGGTCTCCGAGCCGATGGCGCTCCTCATCGGCTTCGCGCTCGACCAACAGGTGCCCGTCCAAAAGGCATTCTCGGGGCCAAAGGTGCTCCTCGAACGCCTTGGCAGCCTGGATGCGCACACGCTTGCCACGCTCGACGATGCGAAGCTGGAGGCGGCCGCGAAAGGTCCGCCGGCGATCCATCGGTTCCCGTCTGCCATGGCCAAGCGGGTCCGCGAGGTCGCCGCCCACGTAGCGAGCACCTACGACGGCAACGCCGCCCGCCTGTGGACCGATGCGTCCGACGCGCGCGACCTCAAGAAGCGAATCACCGCACTTCCGGGCTTCGGCGAGATGAAGACCGCCTCGCTGTTCGCGGTCCTGGTAAAACTCCTGGGCGTAAGTCCCGAAGGCGCGCAGGACGAGCTTCCTTCCCACCCGACCCTCGGCGACGTGAACTCCGCCGCGGCACTTGCGGAATACCAGGCGACCAAGCGTGCCAAGAAGGCGACCGACCGAGCCACGCGCGCGTGACTGAGATGCCGCCCTGGGATTGACAACCTTGGGAGGGACAGCTTAGCGTCTCCCACATGCTAAGCGTGAAGGTCAGTACTAAGCATCAGGTGGCCGTACCAAGCGAGGCTCGGAGGCGTCTGGGAATCGAAGCGGGCGATCGGCTCAGCGTCGAGATCACCGACGACGCCATCGTGCTCCGGCGCCGGCCCGCACAACCCTCGGCACGTCTCCAGGAGCTTGGCGCGGTCGGCGGGATCTGGAAGGGTGTCGACCCAGTCGGCTACGTGCGCGAGCTACGCAACGAGATGGATCGGTGAACGTTGTCGACCTTGCGCATTCGCATCAGCGTATTGGGATCGACAGCAACGTGGTCATCTACGCGCTCGAAGGGTCCGGGCCTGAATCCGAAACGGCTCGGGCCATCTTCGATCTGCTGGCAACGGGCGCGTGCAGCGGCGTCCTCTCGATTCTCGGCGTGGTCGAAGTTCTCGTTGGACCCGCCAGACACGCTGGCGACGCCTTGGTTCAGCGCTACGCGGACGAGCTGATGGAGCTCGAGGGCCTCGAGATCATCCCGATCGCCCGTGATG
>JBBSLF010000020.1:0-20781 GCA_038255505.1 Candidatus Limnocylindria bacterium | reverse complement strand
TTCGTCAATCTCGCGCGCGACCTCCTCGACGGCCGGTGGCAGCCCGGCGATGGCCGCGTCAAGGCTCCTCCGGGCCAGCCCGCGACGCTCAACCTCGTCAGCCACGAGCCGATCGAGCGCGTCACGGATCGGCGCGACCGAAGTTCCATCAAGCGCGTCGTGCTCCGGATCCAGCGCGCCTTCCGCAACGGCCACGACCTCCAGCGGACCGAAGGCGCCAGCATCCGCAAGCTTTCCTCGCTCGAGGAGGTGGCGGTAATCGGCTGCGACGGCTTCGGCGTCATCGGTTTCGGGTGGCAGCCGGTTGAGAACCGCAAGCAGCGGCACCCCACGCTGCCTGGCACGGGCCAGGATGGCCCATGGCACCTGATCGGCGTAACGGCTGGCTGTCGTGACGAAGATCACGAGGTCGGCCGCCTCCAGAAGCTCGACGGCGAGTGTGCGGTTCTCGAGTTCCACGCTGTCGAAATCGGGTGCATCGACGACCACCACGCCGCGCCGTGCCTCAGGGTCGGTCACGATCTCTACCGCACCGCGGCTTGCCATCCCCGGCAGAAGATGCCCATCCATGTCGGCGGGATGAACGATCGCCGTGGGCCGTCGCGTCGTGGGGCGCAGAACGCCGGATGGGCTTACGGCGCGTCCTGCCAGCGCATTGAACAGGCTCGACTTGCCGCTGCCGGTCGAGCCCAGGATGACCACGACCACGGGAGCGCTCGCATTCAGCGCCCGAGGTCGCAGATAGTCGTCGACATGACGGCGCAGGCGCTCGGCCCGGGAGGCACGGTTCGGGCCGGGTGCGGTGGCCGCACGTCGTTCAAGGACGGCCGCCAGATCGCGGAGCGCATCGGTCAACATGCACTCCGCAGTGTGCACGCCACGGGCCGCGGTCGGATCGAGC
This sequence comes from Candidatus Limnocylindria bacterium, assembly GCA_038255505.1. Lineage (GTDB taxonomy): Bacteria > Chloroflexota > Limnocylindria > QHBO01 > QHBO01 > JACDBZ01. The sequence continues at coordinate 19,880 of JBBSLF010000020.1, read as the reverse complement.
GCGCCGCAGGCGCCGTCAGCTCGGGTCGGGGTCCTGGAGTTCCGACACGGTCACGGAATGCCCGTCGGCCACCGCCCACCCATCGAGATCGCCGCCGGTGATCACGAAGAATCGAGATCCACCCACGTTAAGGGTCGCATCGCTGGCGAGCGGATCCGGACCATGATCATCGAATTCCTGGCGGTCGATCACGCGTCCGGTGCTGTCGAAGAGAAACATGAGCGCGCCGTCTCGGAGCGTGAGCCGGACGGGGGACGTCCGCGCCCCGTGTGATAGGAGACGGATCGCGCTCGCCTCGTCCGGTGCTGCGGTGGGGGCGATCTCGACCCAGCGTCCGGAGTGGCCGGGCATGCCGTCAACGACGCGCAGATGTGTCCTTCCGTCGACCACGACGCGACGGTCAACCGAGATCTCCCGCTCCGCGCGCACAACCACCTCACCAGCGACGACGGGAACGCCATTGACCAGGTCCGCGATCAGGTACTCGTTCGGTGCCAGGGTGACCGGAGAAGCGGGCATACTCACCTCTTCGCTGACTCCCAAGGAGTGCGCGCGCGACGACTCGGCGGTCCACCAGCCCGCGAGATCTCCCGTCCCGAGTTCGAACCACGAACCGGGCGTGCCGGGGAGCCGAGCACGCGAAGTGGCGACCACCCAGCGTTGATCGTCGAGCGCAAGGATCTGCTCGTCGTCAACCGAGCCGTCCGGTCCAAAGTGGATCAGTCGGTGATTGCCGGGCTCGAGGATGATGGGTACCGACTCGGCCAGCGGGTCGGCATCAAGGCGGGTGGTGAAACTCCAGGAGACGGGCGCCAGCAGGTTCCCGGCGAGGTCCGCGGCCCCTGCCAGAACAGAGACCGTGTACCTGGTGCTCATCGCCAGCGGTTCGTCTGGCCGAAGCGTCACGGCTCCCGTCGACACGTCGTGCTTCATCGTCGCAGGGACTGCGCGGCCGTCGCCATCGGTGAGCGTAACGGTTGCCTCGTTGATGCCGGAGACCGGCTCACTCAGCACAAGCGTCACCGCGCTCGACGGTTTGACGTCAATCCCATCGGCGGCCGGTGAGCGCAGCGTGGCGGTCGGCATCACCGGATCCCACGAGCGGATCGGCGTCGCATCCGGATTCCCCGCGAAAGCGTACCAATAGTTGGCCGGCCCCTCGGTGTATCGGGTGTGATGCAGCCAGATCTGCTGTCCCGCACTGAAGTAATGGGGCTGGATCGTGAGCGCCGACGGGACAAATTGTTGGGCAGCGGCAAAGCTCGCGCCGTAGCTCTGATGACGGTTGACGAGCAGGCGCCCGACGAGATCAGCAGCCCCGCGGTCGAAGTCGGTTGCGTAGTAGGCCGACCCGCCCATCGCGAAGACCTTGCGCGAGTAGTACGCAACGCGCTCGGCCGCCACGGCAGGCGTGGCCGGTGCGAATCCACCTTCGGAGGCGCCGGGTGCGTAACAGGTGTTCGAGTAGATCATCACGAAGCCGGGCGCCGGTCGGGCGTTGGCCACGATCCAGTCCTCGCCAAAGTATTGGAGCTCGCCGTCGATACTGTCGCCGTGCGTCCCGCGCGCACCGAAACCCTGAAGTCCCCAGCCGTTCTGGCGCGCCGTGTTGAGCCCGCCGTACGGGCTTGGATAGCCGTAGCCGTGCCCGAAGTAGATGACGATGTTGGCGTCCGCGACGGCGGCAAGGACGTTCCCCGGCGTGGCGTTCGGCGAATACGCACGCGCCACGACCGCGCCCTGCTGCTCGGCCGTCCAGGCAGCGGCATCGGCGAGGGCGAGGTAGGTGGGGGTCAGGCTGCCGACGGGGCCAACGATGATGGCGACCTTGATCGGCGCGGAAGCAGAGATGGGGGCGGGAATACCGAGGAGGACTACCAGGCTCAATGCGGCCAGGGCAGTGCGAAGCAGGCGAGACAAGATGTGAGCTCCGGTGAACAGGGAATGGAAGGGCACGCCGGCTGGGCGGCCGTCCATGCGCCGTCACCGTACGGGTGAGATGACCCACCTCCCATGGCCTATGAGGGTTGGTACTTCTGGCACTCGCTGCGCGTTCGGGCCTCATCTGCCACGATGAGCTCGTGACGACCTCCATCCGAAACGACCTGCGCAACGTGGCGATCATCGCGCACGTCGACCACGGTAAGACGACCCTGGTCGACGGGATGCTACGTCAGACCGGTACGTTCCGCGCCAATGAGACAGTGGTGGATCGCGTGCTGGACTCAGGCGATCTCGAGCGCGAGAAGGGCATCACCATCCTCGCCAAGCAGACGACGGTCGACTACGACGGCGTGCGCCTCAACATCGTCGACACCCCCGGTCACGCCGATTTCGGCGGCGAGGTGGAGCGATCGCTGCTCATGGTCGACGCCGTCCTGCTGTTGGTCGACGCGTCCGAGGGCCCGTTGCCGCAGACACGCTACGTGCTTGCCAAAGCAATGCAGCGCCACCTCCCGGTCATCGTGGCCATCAACAAGATCGACCGATCCGACGCACGGCCGGCACAGGTGCTCGACGAGGTGTACGAGCTGTTCATGGACCTCGGGGCCGATGAGTTCCAGATCGAGTTTCCCGTCATCTACACCAACGCCAAGGCCGGCACGGCAACCAGCGACCTGGCCCAACCGGGTACCGAGCTGCGACCGCTCCTCGACCTGCTGGTGAGCGTCACCCCGCCGCCGACCTACGAGGACGGCCATCCGCTTCAGCTGCTCGTGACCAACCTGTCGGCCAACGATTACGTCGGACGCATGGCCGTGGGCCGCATTCGCAACGGCACCATCCGTGTCGGCCAACGCGTGACCATCGTGCGCGAGGAGCCCGAGGATCCCGATGGCGCCGTGGAGCCCGGCCGCAAGATCACGCTGAACGGAAGCGTGACGGCGCTCCAGACGGCGCATGGCATCGACCGGGTCGATATCACCGAGGCCGGGCCCGGCGACATCGTGTCGGTGGCCGGCATGCCGGAGGTCACGATCGGCGACACCCTGACCGATCCCGCCGACCCGCGGCCGCTCCCCCGCCTCGACGTCGACGCGCCCACGCTGCGCATGACGTTCGGCGTGAACTCCTCGCCCATGGCCGGCAAGGACGGCACCTTCCTGACCTCGCGCCAGATCAAGGCGCGGCTCGAGCGAGAGGTGCTCGGCAACGTCGCGATCGAGGTGCATCCGACCGAGTCGGGCGAGACATTCGAGGTTCGCGGCCGCGGCGAGCTGCAGCTGGCCGTCCTCATCGAACAGATGCGACGCGAGGGCTTCGAGCTCACCGTCTCGCGACCCGAGGTCATCCTGCGCACCGAGGACGGCGAGACGCAGGAGCCGTACGAGCGTGCCACCATCGACATCCCGCCCGACTACATCGGCGTGGTGCAGCAGGCACTGGCCGGACGCAAGGGCCGCCTTGAGCAGATGAGCACCGATACCGACGGACGCGTGAGGATGGAGTTCATCATCCCGACCCGCGGACTGATCGGCTACCGCGGCCAGCTCCTGTCCGATACGCGCGGAACGGCGCTCATGCACCAGATCGGCGAGGGCTACGGTCCCTGGGCGGGCGAGGTGACGCATCGGACCAGCGGCGTGCTGGTGGCCGACCGTGCGGGCGAGTCCCGTGCCTACGCGCTCTCGTCCCTGGTCGAGCGGTCGGAGCTGTTCATCGGTCCATCCACCGAGGTCTACGAGGGGATGGTCATTGGCGAGAACAGCCGCCCCGGCGACATGGACGTCAATCCGAACAAGTCGAAGGCACTGTCGAAGATGCGGACGCAGGCCACCGATGGCGACTACCGGATTCACACGCCTCCCCGGGTGATCACCCTCGAATCGGCCATCGAGTTCATTGCCGCCGATGAGCTGGTCGAGGTCACGCCGACCGCCATCCGCCTGCGAAAACGGCTCCTGACCCAGCACGAGCGACGGCGCGCCTCTGGCGCCGCATACAAGGCCGGGGTCACGACCGCGTGAACCGCCGCACGAAGCTCGTGTGCACCATCGGTCCGGCAACGATCGACCGGGTGAACGAGCTCGTGGCGGCCGGGATGGACCTGGCACGCATCAACTTCTCACACGGCACACCCGAGAGCCACGCGGTGAGCGGTGATCGCGTGCGGGCCGCCGCCGACGCCGCCGGTCGGACGGTGGCCGTGCTGGCGGACCTGGCGGGACCGAAGATCCGATTGGGAGAGCTCATCGGTGGAAGCGTTGAGCTCCAGGCCGGTCATTCGTTCACCTTGCGCCCCGCTACCGGGCGGGTGGGGAACGCCGAGGGCGCCGATGTCGGCCACCCTGGACTCGCGGGCGACCTTGAGCCGGGCGATCGCATCCTCCTGTCGGACGGCGCCGCTGAGCTGCGCGTGGTTGACTCCTCGGACGAGATTCGGACCGAAGTGATACGCGGCGGCGAGGTCCGCTCCCGGGCCGGGGTCAACGTCCCGTCGGAGCGCCTCTCGGGACCGGCACTGACCGAACGTGACCGGCTCGACATTCCTCGCGCCGTCGAGCTTGGCCTCGATTACGTGGCCCAGTCGTTCGTCCGCAACGCGTCGGACGTCGTGGAGCTACGGTCGCTGATCGGCGAGGACGGCCCAAACATCGTGGCCAAGATCGAGACACGCTCGGCGATCGATGACTTTGACGCCATCTGCGACGCGGCCGACGCGGTGATGATCGCGCGTGGGGATCTCGGCGTGGAACTTCCGTACGAGGAGGTGCCGATCCTCCAGAAGCAGCTCGTGCGGCGCGCGCTCGACCGCGGGGTGCCCACCATCGTCGCCACCCAGATGCTCGAATCGATGATCAACTCGCCACGCCCCACCCGCGCCGAGGCGAGCGACGTGGCGAACGCCATCTTCGACGGTGCCGACGCGATCATGCTGTCCGGCGAGACGGCGATTGGTCGGTATCCCATCCTGGCGGCAGAAGCCGCTGTCCGCATCTGCCGCCTGTGCGAGGCCGATGGCGGCGATCACCTGCCGCCCGGTGCCCCGCCACAGACCGATTCCGACGCCGGGGCACTGGCCTACGCGGCCGCCGTCGTGGCCTCATCGAATCCTGACGTTGCGGCCATCGCCTGCTACACACGCACCGGCCAGACGGCGCGCGTCCTCGCCGCCCTACGACCCAGCGTTCCAATCCTGGCCTTTTCGCCCGATGCGGCCGTGATCCGCCGTCTGGCGCTCGTCCACGGAGTTGAACCGCGCCGCTGCGTCCCGCCCTCGGACACCACCGAGCGGCTGGGCCTCATGGCCTGGCTCGTCGGCGAGGATCCGTCGCTCGCGCCCGGCTCGGCCGTGGTGCTCGTGGCCTCGACCGCAACGCCCGGGACCGGCCCGAACCTGCTCGAGATGCACCGCATCCCGGATTGATTCCGCATGCGCCATAAGCCAAAAATCGCCGAATGATCGGCGTCGTTCTGTTCCGCGGCGAACGCGGCACGTCCCATGCAGCGGGGTTGGAGTCAATCAATCTCAGCCTGAGGTCCCTTACGTGGAAACGGTTCAGAACATGGGCGACGCGGTCCTGTTGTCAGTGACGCAAGCACTCCAAAACTTCCTGGGCTTCCTGCCCCAGCTGCTCGGCGCCATCATCATCCTGGTCCTGGGTTGGATCATCTCCGGCATCCTCGCCGGACTGATCGAGAAGGTGCTCAAGACGGTCGGCTTCGAGAAGGCGTCGGAAAAGGCCGGCATTGCCGGCTTTGTCAAGCAGGCGGGGTCAGAGTGGACCGTCAGCAAGGTCGTGGCGGAGATCGTGAAGTGGTTCGTCCGCCTGATCGCCATCCAGGCCGCCGCCTCGATCCTGGGCATGGATCAGATCAGCGAAATCATCAACACCATCGTGCTGTGGCTGCCGAACCTCGTCGTCGCGCTCGCCATCATCGTGCTCGGCGCGTTTCTCGCTAACTTCGTCGCCGGCATCGTGCGCGGCTCGGTCGGCCAGATGGGCTTCGGCAATCCCGGCCTCATTGCCAACATTGCGAAGTACGCGATCATCGCCTTCGCCGTCATCGCAGCCATCGACCAGTTGGGCATCGCCGAGACGGTGGTGAACACCCTGCTCATCGGCGTGGTGGCCGCGCTTGCCGCCGCCTTCGCGCTCGCCTTCGGGCTTGGCGGCCAGAACGTCGCCGCGCAGATCACGCAGAGCTGGTACGAGAAGGGCCAGGAAGCGGGCCAAAAGGTCAGCGACTACGCCGAGACACAGTCCGACGAGGTCGATGCGCCCGTCGAAGGCTCGAGTACAGCTGGACGCCCGCCAGCAACGCCCCAGTCAGGGCAATCTCCGCCGAAGACGACGCGACCAGACCCGACGACCGGGGGCTGAGCGCAGTCACGCATTCGATGAGAGGCCGTGCACCGAGCGCGGCCTCTCGCTTTGCGCTCGGGAACGTGCCGCGCTGACCCCCGCTGGCGGCCTCCGACCCTCTCGGCGCCGATATGTCGCTCATTCGCGACCCAGGATCTGCGCCGGGCCACGAATCGCCGATTGATCGACGGATCGCACGCTCAAACGGTGCGCGGTCCGCTCCTTCTCGTCACCTGCTGACCGATATATCGCTGATTCCCGGCCCGAATCGTTGCCCAGGTCACGAATCGACGATCTATCAGCTCGGGAGTGACAGGAGCCACGAGCCTGGGCGCAGGCCACGCTCCAAGACCGCCGATGTATCGCTGTTTCGCGACCTCAACACGCGTCAGGCCACAGATCGTCGATATATCGGCGTCTACACCGAACCCGTTGGGCCTCTGTGCACTCCGCCACCGTAGGCTTCACACATGGACGCGAGCTCCTGAACCGATGCGCCCGAACCCACGCCGAGCGCCAGGAGGACGCGCGCTTTGAGGGGATCGAGGAAGCCGGAGAAGATCGCACCCGTCTCCCACCACGTCGTGGAACCGCCAGGGAACCCGTAGCCGGGCAATACCCTGCCGGACGGACAGCGCGTCGTGAGCACGACCGGCACGCCGGCATCGATGAGTTCGCTCGCGAGCTCCAGGTACGCTGGTGGCGTGTTGCCCCCGCCCGCGGCCGCCACCACGAGGCCTGCCGGGCGACCTTCGGGCAGGACCGGCGACGCATCGAGCACGACCGGGAGCAGCGGCACGGGCAGCGCAACGCGCGCCGGAATGCGACCCAGGCGAACAACTCGGCGACGTCGCAGCACCGTGACCCGACCGTCAGCGACCACGCCGAGCCGGCCGGCGTTCGGGCTCTGGAAGGTTGCATAGGCATGAGTATTCGTTTTGCGCACGTCATCGGCTCCGTGAAGCTCGCCGGCCATGGCGACCACGACGCCCTGGCCCGCAAGCTCTGGATCGGCTGCTGCGAGGACGGCATTGCGCACGTTCTCCGGGCCGTCGTAGCCCTCCTGCGAGGCCGATCGCATGGCTCCGACCACCACGACCGGCTTCGATGGCAATGGCAGCAGGTCCCAGGCGAACGCCGTCTCCTCGATGACGTCCGTTCCCTGCACCACGACCGCCCCGTCGATCTCCGGCCGCGCGAGCTGGTCAGCCAACGTGCGCCCGATGTCGAGCACCTGGTCAAAGGTCAGGTGCGAGGCCGGAACGAGGCCCCAGTCGATCGGCTCAAGGTCGGCGATCTCGCTCAGGCCGGGCGTTGCCGAAAGCAGGTCCGGCCCGCGCATGGTGGGCACATTTCCGCCATCGGACGCGTCGTGACGCATCGCGATGGTGCCCCCGGTGAAGATGATGGCGATGCGGGACATGGACCGATGCTACGCCACGTCCCCGGCAATGGGTCATGATGCGGGCAATGCAACCATCAGAGACCGCTGCTTCCGAGGCCGTTCGACCGCTCCTCCGCGTCCGCCAGGTCCGCGAGTTCAGTGAACAGCCGGTCGATCCCTCCACCCTGGATGCCATGGCCGATGCGGCCCGCTGGTCGGGATCGAGCAAGAACACCCAGCCGTGGCGCTTTATCGTCATCACCGACCGCGCCACGCTGCGCAACCTTCACGAGTCCGGACTGCCGCAGACCCGTTCCCTCGCCACCGCCCGCGCGGCCATCGCGATCGTCCTGCCGCAAGAGTCGGGCAGGCGCATCTCGCACGCATTTGACGAGGGCCGTGCGGCAGAGCGCATGCTCATCGCCGCATCCCTCCTTGGCCTGGGCGCCGGTATCGCCTGGATCGGCAGCGAGGCACGCGCGGCCGTCTCCGAGCTGCTCGGCCTGCCGGAGGATTGGTTCGTGCGCACCGTGGTTGCCATCGGCCATCCCTCGGATGCGGCCCGCCAGCCCAAGTCGGCCCCGGGCGAGGCGCGCCTTCCGCGCAACGAGACCGTGTTCAACGAGCGCTGGCCGGGCTGAACGCCGCGCGACTCACGGGTCGCGATACCAGATCCCCGTCTCGAGGTCGTCGCCGCGTACGCCATCCTCGCAGGTGTCGACCACCTTCACGAACCGCAGGTCCTCCTCGTCCACCCCGTGCGCGTGATACGTGCCGCGCGAATCGGGACAGGCAGGATCATTGTCGATGACCACCGTCCAGCCCGACCACTCCCAGGTGCCCTGCCAGCGTTCGCCGATCGCGACCCGCGCGTCGCTGATCACGAGCGTTTCGGTCGGTTCACCGCTGGTCGCGGTCCGCGTATAGGAGCCGTCCGACCAATTGCGACCGGTACCCTCGGCCCACTGCAGGCCGAGCCAGCGCCCACCTGCACCGGACGCGAGCGAGAACACCAGCAGCGCAGACGCGAGGAAGGTCCAGCGACGAGGCGGACGGATGATCTTCACGGCTCCCACGACCATGCTGCCCGCCAGCACGGCGCCGAGTGGCAGGAGAAAGCCAACCGAGAGCCTGACCGATGACGCATGCCCATCCTTCGAGACCGGCCAACCCGCCGACAGCACCAGCCCGAGCACGATCACCGTGCCAGGGATGAGAGGCCACTTCGGCATGGAAGGTCGACGAAGCAGGATGAACGCGTAGAGCGCGGTCGCGAGCGCGCCGAATGCCGCGATGGTGAGGACCGGCATGCCGACGCCACGCCAAGCGGAGAGGAAGTGCTGGGCGTGTCGATACCCCTCGCCGCGAATCTCGCGGTCATGGATGATCCAGGCGTTCACGAACGAGAGCAGGAAGATCGCGAATCCGGCCGCAGCGATGGCGACCAGCCAGCGGCGCTCGGTCATCGGTCCTCGGCCGTACGGAGCATGCGCCGGAGTCTACCGAGGCGCTTCCGTTGGCGCTGAGGGAACTCTCGAAGTACGGGCCGCGTCCTGCGGCCCATGATGATGAAGCGAGCCGTTCCCGTTGTGGCCCTGGTCCTCCTGGTCGGCTGCCGAGCGCTACCGGGTACCGGTGGTCCGACGCCGGGCAGCACGGCCCCCAGTGACTTCGATTTGAATGGCACGTGGCAGCTCCAGACCGGCACGCATGACGGCGCGACACTGCCGATCATTGCCGACAGCCCGATCACGATGACCATCGACGGCGCCCAGGTCGGCGGCCGGGCGGCATGCAACACCTACGGCGGGACCATCGACATCGATGGCGCATCGGTCACCATCGGCGCAATGTCGATGACAGAGATGGGCTGTGACCAGCCGGTGATGGCTGCCGAGGCTGCCTACGTTGCAGCGCTCGTCGACGTGACCGACGCCGAACGCTCGGACGCAGAGCTGCGACTGCACGGAGATGGCGTCGAACTCAACTACAGCCTCATTCCGCCGGTCGCAGACGCCGAACTCATCGGCACCACCTGGATCCTCGACTCGCTGATCAGTGGCAACGCGGTCGCAACGGTCGGCGGCGACCCGGCCACGCTGGAATTTACTGATGACGGCACATTCACCGGCGGCACCGGTTGTCGACGATTCGGTGCCTCCTACGCAACGGCGGGCGCCCAGGTCACGGTTACCGAGCTCCTGAACGACGACCGTGGCTGCGCCGAAGGGCTCACTCCACAGGACGAGCACGTGCTCGAGGTCCTGGTGAACGGGTTCAGCGTGGCGATCGACGGCAATCGCCTGGCGCTCATGAGTGGCGCGCTGGGTCTCGGGTACACCGTCCAGGGCAGCTGACGACGGTCAGGCGGCCGAGATCGGAGACTTGGCGGCGCCATCGGTCAGCACGAAGCCGACGGCGGCGGCAGCGTGTGTCGAAGCGCGAGGGTCAATCGTCGGTGCCGCGGTCCTTCTGCTGGCCGGGCGCCGAGTCACGACCATGCCCACCGCCATTGCCCATGACCGAGCCGATGCCCGGATGCACGCCGAGCTCGCGCGCGATCTGGCCCCAACCCATGCCCGCATCGCGCATGGCGGCGAGATCCTCGAGGCTCGCTCCATTCTCATTCTCGTGCTGCCACGCGTACAGCCGCACCGCGCCACCGGTGCCGTAGCGTGAGGCGAGGTCGCCCAGGACCGCAGCATCGACGCTGATGCCGCTCGCCTCGAGCCGGGTGGCCGCGTGAGCGAGATCCTCGGCAGTGGGTGGAGCCTCATCGTCGGCTGCTGGCTCATCCTCGTGATCGGTCGTCTGCTGCGCGGGCTGCGAGACAGTCACGTCCGGGACTCGGGTGCCCAGCACCGAGCCCGCGGCAACCAGCAGCAGGACCAGGGCGGCCAGCAGGGCGATACGATTCGTTCGGTGCATCATGTGATCCCCATCTTCGGTCCGCGCAGACTACGCCGTCAACCTTGCCACCGACCTTGCCACAGCTGTTTCGGCACTGCGCTTGCTTGAGTAGCACGTAGCCAATCGTCGAAAGGAGTTCTCCATGGGTCGAATCCTCATCGGGGTGGTCATCGGAATCATCCTCGTCATCTGGCTCTTCACGTCCTGCATCGGTGCCATCTTCTAGTCTGGAGTCGCGTCGATTCCGATTCGGGCTGATCCTTGACTCGCGCGATGCGACGCGCGACGGCGTCGTCGAGCTCGCGCATCGGGCTGAGGCGTCCGGCATAGCGGTCCTGCTCGGCACGGACCACCTTGGCCGCTGGGCGACGCTGCCGTTACTCCAGTCCGCGGCGGAGGCCACCGGCCTGCGCATCGGAACGTTCGTGTTGAACAACGACCTGCGTCATCCGACCGTACTGGCCCAGGAGCTGGCGACCATCGACGCCATCACGAACGGACGGCTGGAGATCGGCATCGGTGCAGGCTGGAATCGTCCGGAATACGCGGATGCCGGACTAGCGTTCGACGCTCCCGGCGAGCGTGTTACGCGCATGCAGGCCACCGTGGCCATGCTGAAGCAGGCACTGGGGGACGGTCGAATCGACCACGAAGCCGATACGGCCTATCCGGCTATTCATCAGGACGGCCTACCGACATCGGTCCAGCGTCCCCATCCGCCGATCATGATTGGCGGCGGGGGCCCGAGGATGCTGCGTTACGCCGCGCGCGAGGCGGACATCATCGGCATCGATCCGCGCGCCGGCGATCCCAACGACATCACCGAAGCCGCGGTCGACCGCAAGATCGCCTGGATTCGGGAGGCCGCCGGCGACCGATGGGCGCGGCTCGAGATCAACATCGCGCTGTTCGAGCTGGATCCCGACTACCACACTCGCTCCGGCCCTCCCCCGCCTCGTGCTCGCGGCATCAGCGACGCGGAGATGTCGCGCAGCCCGCACTACCTCGTGGGTGACGCGTCCGAGATGGTCGATACCCTCCTCGAGCGTCGAGATCGCTGGGGCATCAGCTACATCGCCCTGCGCCCAGAGCACCTCGACGCGTTGATTCCCGTCCTGTCCGTCCTCGCCTAGATGGAGGAGGGGCTGTTCGGTGCCGGCCGCGCGACGTCAGCGGTTATATCGTTTGTGATATATCGCCTGACAGTTGCAAGGGCAACGGTGACAGCGACTACCCGGAGAGAAAGCTGCCAACCAGCCAGCCGCGCAAGCCACGCTTCCCGGCGTCTGGTGCTAGGCTCAATCAATGGAAACGCGACTCGGGATTCTGCTGTGGAGCCAGGGCACTGGCTGGGACGACTTTGAACGCGCGGCCATCCGGATCGATGAGCTCGACTATGACCATCTCTGGACCTGGGACCACGTGTACGCCATTTTCGGTGACCCCTACCAGCCGATCTTCGAGGGGTACACCACGCTCGCCGCGTGGGCGAAGGTCACGCAGCAGACCCGCCTGGGTCTTTTGGTCGGTGCGAACACCTTCCGCAACCCGGGCCTGACCGCGAGGCTGGCCACCACGGTGGATCACATCAGCGGCGGGCGGGCAATCCTCGGGATCGGTGGCGCGTGGTTCGAGCAGGAGCACGTCGAGCACGGCATCGAGTTCGGTGCTTCGCCCGGCACGCGGCTGACCTGGATGGACGAGGCCGTCAGCGCGATGCGGCAGCTTCTCGATGGCGCAACGGTCACGTCGCCACCGGACGGGAAGTATCGGTTCGAGGGTCTCCGCCTGCTTCCGGCACCGGTCCAGTCCCATCTGCCGATCATGATCGGCGGCTCAGGTGAACGGAAGACGCTGCGCAGCGTGGCGAAGTACGCGGACATGTGGAATGCCATGGGATCAGTCGACAAGCTGCGCCACAAGATCTCGGTCCTGCGTACCCATTGCGAGGCGGTCGGACGTGACTTCAGCGAAATCGAGCTGACGTGCGGCTGCAAGCCGATCATCCGCGACACCGAAGCCGAAGCGCGGCGCGTCTGGGAGGCCCAGATGGCGCACAACCGCACGCCGATGGCCGATGTCGAGAACGACGACACGTTCTGGGTGGGCACGCCGGAGCAGGTGGCGCAGCAGATGATCGATCGGAAGGCATTGGGCTTCAAGACCTTCATCGCCGAGCTGGCCGCCCCGTTCGATGACGAGACGATCGAGCGCTGGATCGGCGAGGTCAAGCCGATGGTGGATCGCGCCTGAGTGACTCAGCCGGTGGCGGCGTGCCTCGGCTCGGTGATGTCGCTCAAAATTGACTGCGCGCTACACGTCTGCGGTGTATACCAGTCGCAATCCGGCAGCACCTGAGTGGCCGGTACAGATAGCAAGGAGGCACCCGCATCATGCCGAAGTTCATGGACGTCCATCACGGGATGCATGGCATCACTCCAGAGGCGCTGCAGGCAGCACACCAAGCCGACGTCGACATCCAGGCTGATGAGGATGTTGATTTCCAGAAGGCATGGGGGGATCCCGAGTCCGGCATGGTGTGGTGCGTGTCGGAGGCACCTAACGCCGAAGCCGTCCAGCGCATCCATGAGCGGGCCGGCCATCCCGCGACAGAAGTCTATCCGGTGCCCGTGGAGGTCTGACCCCGCGCTTCACCCTGGACCGCCGTCACTCGAGCCCTTTCGAGGCCGTCGAGGATGAGGTCGAGCCCGAATGCAAACGAGCCTTCGTCGTCGGGGCTGTGCGGCTTGAGGTGCTGCTCGACGTGCTCGGCGAGGTACGGCAGCCTGTCGCGCGGAAGTTCGGCGAGGAAGTCTGCCGCCAATGCGGCAAGATCCTCCTTGGTGCCGAGGTTCATGCCCACCACCCACAGTGTGAACCCGATGATGTGGCTCTCGAGGACGTGATATGCATGGTCGGTCATCTCGGCCGAGAAACCGCCCTGTCGTAGGGAGCCAAGGAGCGCGTCCATGTATCGCAGCCGCGCCTCGCTGATCCCGCGTGACGATAGCATGAGGCTGGCCGCCCAGGTGTGGCGCTGTAGAACTTCGTGGGCGGAGATCGCGGTCCTGCGGATGGCCGCCTTCCAATCGGTGTCGGGTGGCGGCAGCTCGATCTCCCCCACGACGATGTCGACCATGCCGTTCAGGATGTCGCCCTTGTTTGACGCGTAGTAGTACAGCGTCATCGCCTCGACCCCCAGCTCATGCGCGAGGCGACGCATGGTGAGCGACTCGATCCCCGCCTCATCGGCGAGGCCGATGGCCGCCTTGAGCACGCGCGCCCGGCTCAGCGGGACTCGGGGCTCTGCGATCGGATCGGCCTGCGAAACCATCTCAACGGGCTCCTAAAAATTGAGCGCTTGACAATCTTACGACGTAAGGTACCTTACAGCGTATGACCAGCATAGCAAGCATTCCCAACGGAGATCGGATCATGTCGGACGAAGCTTCGGCGCAGGTGAGCACGATGAAGGCGATCGTGTACCGCAGGTATGGCTCGCCCGATGTCCTGGAACTCCGTGAAGTGGCCAGGCCGGAGCCGAAGGACGGGGAGGTGCTCGTCCGCGTCCGCGCGGCAAGCGTGAACCCATTGGACTGGCACCTGCTGCGAGGCCTGCCGTACATCGTTCGTCCCACGGCGGGATGGCGCACCCCGAAGCGCAACATCCCCGGGGTCGATGTCGCCGGGGTCGTCGAGGCAGTCGGACCCAAGGTGACCGACCTGCAGCCGGGCGACGAAGTATTCGGCGAGAAGACCCGATCGTGTGCCGAGTTCGTCTGCGGGCCCGAGAAGCTCTTCGTGCGCCGGCCGGCAAACCTGACGCTGGAGCAGGCGGCTGCCGTGCCGGTCGGAGCAGTCACCGCGCTCCAGGCGTTGCGCGACAAGGGATCCATTCAGCCCGGGCAGAGGGTCCTGATCAACGGCGCATCGGGCGGTGTCGGGACCTTCGCCGTACAGCTCGCCAAGCACTTCGGAGCGGACGCGACGGGCGTGTGCAGCGCGCGCAACGTGGAACTCGTCCGCTCGATCGGCGCAGACCACGTCATCGACTACGCGATCGAGGATTTCACCCGGAGTGCGCAGCGATACGACCTGATCGTCGACAACGTGGGCAACCGCTCATTACGGGCCATGCGACGCGTCCTCGCCCTCGACGGGACGCTCGTGCTGGTCGGGGCATCAAAGGGCAACTGGATCGCACCCATCGCCCGCATCCTCGCGGCTTCACAGCTGTCACGCTTCGGGAATCAGAAGCTGACGGGAATGCTGACCGACATGAAGCGCGAAGACCTGGTCTTCGTCAAGGACCTCATCGAGGCCGGCGCGGTCACCCCGGTGATCGACCGAACCTATCCCCTGAGCGAAGTGCCCGATGCCCTCCGCTACCTGGAAACCATGCGCGCGCGGGGCAAGGTCGTCATCACGGTCTGATGCGCGCTCGCCGCTTGACCCGAAGGCGCACCATAGTCGCCAATGGCCGATGAATCGCATCGGCCTTCTTCAACACTCGAGGAGGCCACATCATGGGCGACAAGGGACCCGGGTCCAAGAGCAAGGGCAAGAAGCAAAAGGGCGAACCCAAGAAGAAGTAAGCGCCACCTCGTTCGTTGTCGGTTGCCAGGATCTGACTGATCGGCGCTTCATTGCTACCCTGAACCGATGTTCATACGCGCCAATCGAACCTCTCTGCGACCGATGCTGGGCATCGTCGCCATCACGATCCTCGCCGCCTGCAGTTCTCCCGGAGCCCCGGCAGGCTCGCCGTCCGCCGCGGCATCGATAACCTTGGCCGCCTCACCCGGAGAACGGCTGGGCGCTCTGCCGGGCGTCGAGGGATTCGCGTACCGCGCATCGAGCGTCGCCGTCCCGGGCTTCGTCGAGGGCGCAAACGCGACGCTCGACGGCGACGCCGAGGTCGAGATCATCCAGGCATCGGTCGCCAGTCGGGGTGATGAAGACGTGTCCATCATCGCGTTCACCTTTCCCGGGGCCGATGACACGCAGTCGATCGACTACTTCGCGCGCGTCATCGATGACATGGAGGACGGGCTCCAGGCTGGCAGCGAGCGCGGCCTGGGCGGATCGGCCTACCTCATCACCGCCCATGGCCAAACCGTCGTGCTCGCCCCGTTCGGTCGTGCAGACTCGCTGGTCTTCCTCTTCCTGGCCGGCCCGGTGGGACCCACCGAAGACGTCGCCACCGACATCCTCGACGTCGAAGAATAGGTAATGCCACTGCGCGTCGCCGGTGCCCTCATCCTCGTCGGCATCGTCATCCTCGTGACGAATCCCAGTTGGGGCCTCATCCCCAGCTTCCTGCTCATCGTCGTCGGGTTGGTCTTCGGCATCATGACGCTGCTGGGCAAAGGCGTCGCTCCGAGAGGGTCAGGCATGGGCCCGACGAAGGCATGTCCCGGGTGCCGCTCAAGAAATCCGATGGGCGCAACCGCCTGTCGCCAATGCGGTTACCGGTACCCTCAACCATGACGGTCCAGTCGCCTCCATCATGCCGTTGCCTCCATCACCGCGTTGCACGGGGCGAACTCCCCCGGGGGCGGTGCTGTGGATGGCCGGCTGCTAGATTAGAAACCCGCGCGGCGGCGCCTATGGAACTTCACCGTGGACGTCAGCCGGCGAGGATCGCCCCTGCCAGGCGGTCTGCCGCGCCCTTCGCGAACCCCAGGTAGAGGTTCGGCTCGACGGCCTCCAGCTCGAGGACCATCGGGTCGCCGCGCTCGTCGCGGATGACGTCGACGCGGGCTTGGAGTGGCGCGACGTCGAACCGGTCGCTGAGGTACGCGATCGCCTGGCGCCCGACGGCGATCTCCCGCTCGTCCGCCACGCCAGGCCCCACGATGTCGGACCCGTACATGACCTCGGCGCCGCCGATCTCATCGTCGCGCATCGGTGCCACCTCGTCGGGACGCAGGACCGCCCGCTTGTGCGCCGCGTGGCTGAACTCACCCGCGAGGAACACAAGCGCCGTTTCACCCATCGTGTCCACCGACGAGTGATACGGCTGAACCATCGCGGCGCGGCCCTCGTCATGCTGGCGCGCAATCAGCCGGCGCGCCGCATCGTGAGCCATCGGTCCAAAGCGACCCGTGAGGCGCCCGCCGACCGAGATCGCCGGCTTGACCACGAACTCACCGTTCGGCAGCGACACGTCGTGGCCCGGCTCGACAAAACGCGTCGCCACGGTCGGAATGCCGGCGGCGATGAGATCGGCGAGGTGATGCTTGTCGCTGTTCCACCGCACCACGCGCGCCGGATTCTCGAGTCGATCGTCGACCGCATCGGCCCAGTCAAGGAAGGCGGCGTGCTTGTGTGGGTAATCCCAGGTCGTGCGAATCACGATCCTCTCGAAATCGTCCCAGCGCACTCCCAGGTCATCCCAGACGGCATGGACGGCGTCAGCGCCGCGCGCCGCAAGCGCCTCAAGCAGCCGAACGTCGTCATCGAATTGGGGCGGAAGCGCAGAGCAGGTCGCGACGGCAATCCTCACCGGGCGATCGTAAACGCTCCCAACGGCGGCTGTCCCTCGCGCATCAGTTCTTCCGTTGCACCCGTTGCGACCAACGGCGAAGGAGGCGCCGCTCAACCCCACCACCTCCGGGCGCTTCCACGCCAGGAGCAGCAGGCCGATGCCGACGACGAGGACGCCGTGCGGTCCCTCGAACGTGAGCTCTGACTCGCGATCGATGATCAGCTCGAGCGCCGTTCCGTCCGCGAAGATGACGTGCAGATGGGGCGGATTACCGACATGGTCGAGGAAGACCGGCTCGCCCGGCTTGCGAACGAGCGCATCGCCATCCGCCACCACTTCATCGAAGGCGTCATCGGTCGTGACGAGGCCGATGTCGTGGTCGGAGAACCTGTCGGCCGATCCTGTCGCATGCGAGCGTAGTCGAACGCCGCCCGGATGCGATCGCCGGCTTCGGCCAGGGCGACAGCCGATCCACAAGGCGGCGGTAATCGGTGTCGTTCACGCGATGCACACTACATCGTCGAACCCACGAAAGAGGCGGCATCCCGTACCGCGGTAGCCGCTCGGGCGGCGAGGCTGCGAAACCTATCAACGATTATGTCGTTACTGATATATCTGGTGAGTGCGACGTGCCCCGCTCAGGACGGTGAGGGCGGCCGTCGCCGGGCGCCGCGGTAGCGCGCGGGACGCCTCAGGCCGATGGCGCAGCGGGTGGCAGGCCGGAACGACCACACGCGCGAACCTCGACGCCTGGGCCGCGCGCCGGCCGCGCGAGACGGCCGTCGTGATCCTCGAGCCTCATGGAGGAACGGACTGACGCCAGCCGCCCGGACTAGTGCCGGCCAAGCCGACGGTCGCCAGCTCCGCCTGGACGAGGCGATCCAGCCGGCCCGCGCTCCAGTCACCGAACGGATCGGGCGTGAACTCCAGCAGTCGGTCGTAGTCGAGCCGATGCAGCGCGCGCGAGGCCAGCAGGTGATCGAGATCGGTGCTGCTGGGCGAGCGCGAGGCGGCCAGTCGTCCGCGCCGGATGGCACGCGCTCCCGCGTTCAGACGTCGGATGCGCTCCACGCGCCACGGGAGGTACCGCGTCAACCATGGGATGACGGCGACGGCCACCACGATGAGGCCCAGCAGTCCCGCGACGATGAGCAGCAGACGCTCGACGTCCAGGCCGAACTGGATCACGGGGTCGGCGGTGGCGCCGAAGGCGCCGCGCACGCGGGTGGCGGCTCCTTCCCCGACAAGCGGGATCCCCTGGAGCACGCCGGCCACCTCCTCACCCGAGTCGCGGATACCGAAGCCACCGTCACGGATCAGGCGGCCCGCGGCGGCCAGCTCCGCGAGTCCAGCGTACAGGCGAATGCCGAGCGTCACCCACAGCCCGAGCCATGCGATCGTCGCGAGATCGATGGCGACCTCCCGAAGTCTCGGCCCACGCCGCTCGCTCCACATCAGCACCATGGCAGTCCTCCTGAATTGTCTTGCTCGCCGATCGCCACTTGCCCGGCTCCTCGAACGTTACGTCACGGCTCCGGGCCACGTTGGCTCGCATCGATCATCTCCGCGTCGCTTTGACAGTCGCCGACCGTCAGGTCCTCCGCGCTGATGCGCCACACGCCGACGTCGCCATCGGCGGACTCGAACTCCGGGCCCAGCAGTGATCGCGATATCGACTCAGTGGTCGCCGGTTGAAGATGGACGCACAGGGATGACGTCAGGCCGATGCGGAGCCCTGAGGCCGTCCCGCTGTGAGCCCGCAGTCAAGCGTCGGCGGGATGACCCGGGACCACCCAATGAGCTTGGCCCTCCGTCCGGTAGGGTGACCATGACACGCCACTTGCGCGATCGGGGTTCTCATGCCGGGCTCATGACGTACGCTAGGACGTCAAGCCCGGGTGGCTTCCAGGCGGTACCGGCAGGAGGGTTCGGTCTCATGGACGTTCGACGAGGGGTTCGCGGCGCATCGGTCTTCGGCTTGAGCGCGGCCTTGGCGCTCAGCGCATGCGGCGGAGCGGCGGCTCCGACAGACGGCGGCGGGGCGGACGTCCCGAAGGTGTTCGGTGCCTTCGCGACGCAGATCGAGGAGCCGTGGGACGGAGTGATCCACGCGGCGCTCGAGGGCGAGCAGGAGGAGGGCCGCATCGAGTACTCCTTCACCGACGACATCGGCTATGCGGGCGATATGGAGCGCGTGCTGCGCGAGACCGCCGAGCAGGATCAGCCCGACATCATCTTCGGAGACGCCTTCGGCAACGAGGAGGCGGTTCGCGTCGTCGCGGCGGACTTCCCCGAGATCGCCTTTGTGTTCGGGTCGGGCGGTGGACCCGCCGAGCCGAACTTCAGTGTCTTCGACAACTGGATTCACGAGCCGGCCTACCTCGCCGGAATGCTGGCCGGCGGCGTCACCGAGTCGAACGTCATCGGGGTCGTGGGCGGCTACCCGGTGCCGGAGGTCAACCGCATCGTCAATGCCTTCATCGCCGGTGCGCAGGAGACGAACCCCGACGTCGAGGTCAAGGTCACCTTCCTCAACAGCTGGTTCGACCCGGCAGCAGCCAAGGAGGCGGCGCTGGCCCAGATCGGCGCCGGTGCGGACGTGCTGTACGCCGAGCGCTTCGGTGTCATCGAGGCGGCGCAGGAGAACGAGCTGGTTGCCATCGGCAACATGAGTGACCAGAAGGACCTGGCGCCTGGCAACGTGGCGACCAGCGTCACCTGGAACATGGTGCCGACCGTGGCGTACGTGATCGACCAGGTGATCGCGGCCTCGTATACCGCACAGGAC
>JBBSLF010000019.1:0-21169 GCA_038255505.1 Candidatus Limnocylindria bacterium | reverse complement strand
TGGAGTGGCAGGAAGGCGCCCCCCGAGTCCACCAGGTAGATACAGGGGAGCCCGTTGTCGAGTGCGATCTCCTGCGCGCGCAGATGCTTCCTGACCGTGAGCGGGTAGTACGTCCCGCCTTTGACCGTCGCGTCGTTGGCGACGATCACGCACTCGATTCCCTCGACGCGGCCGACGCCCGTCACGACCCCGGCGCCCGGCGCATCGTCGTCATACATCCCATTGGCGGCGTGGGCGCTCAGCTCGAGGAAGGCGGAGCCGGGGTCAAGCAGCCGGTCGATCCGCTCGCGCACCGGCAGCTTGCCGCGTTCGCGATGGCGCTCGATGGATCGGTCATCGCCGCCGGCACCGTTGTGCGTCAGCGCGCTCGTTCTTGCGCGAAGGTCGTCGACGAGCGCCTGCATGGCGCTGGCGTTGTCGCGGGCTGTTGGAGCTTCGGGGTCGATCGAGGAGCGCAAGATGGCCATCGCCGCCGATTATCGCCGCCGGCCGCTCCTCGCGTGGCCTGTGCCGGGTTGATCCGATCAGGCCAGGGACATGAGGGGGACGATCTGGGCCACGTGCGCGGAGTTGATGATGACGACCGTGACCACGTGCTCGAATGGCGGCTCAGTGTCGTGAAGGATGTAGGCGTCGGTCAGTGGCAGGAAGGTCTGGCTGCGCACGAGGTGCAGACCGATCTCGACACCCGGATGCAGATGCACGTTACCGGTCACATTGAATGGCCCGGCCTTCACGGCCGCGCGACGCAGACGCCGATGAAGCCGCAGCTGGCGGCTGGCTCGCCACTCCGGCGGCATGGCCAGGATGACGCTCGCGGTCGGAAGGCTTTCCCACTCGCCGGTGGCGCTGTCGACGGCCGGATCGCCGTCGGTGGCCGGCATAGCGCGGTCATCGAGCGGCCCCGGGCTGGGCCGCCACAGCCGCAGCTCGTCCTGCGTGGCGAGGAGATCCGTGACGCGTTGACCGTTCGGCGCGATCCAGCCGACGATCCGTGAATCCGCGGTATACAGCTCGATCGGGGCCAGCTCGGATGAGATGGCAACCGCCGCGCTCCCCTGCGTGGCCGATGGGCCGGGGCCGCGGCGCCAGTTCCAGAACGTCACGTTGCTCTCCTGCTCGGAATCGGCCGCTTGGGCATCACGGCGACCGTAGCGCAACCGTACGCGGCCGGCCGCCTGGCACCAACGGGCCGAAAGTCCTACCGCGTAGGCACCGCTCGTCGGCACACTTCGCTATCGTGCTCGGATGATCGAGTTCGACGAATTCCTGAAGGTCGACATGCGCGTCGGGCGCATCGTTGCGGCCGATCCATTTCCCGAGGCGCGCAAGCCCTCGGTCAAGCTCCGCATCGACTTCGGGCCGGACATCGGCGAGCGCGTCAGCTCGGCCCAGCTGATGGTGACCTATCCGGACCGATCCGCGCTGGTCGGCCGGCAGGTCGTGGCGGTCATGAACTTCGCCCCGCGCCGGATCGCTGGCTTCAAGAGCGAAGTCCTCGTGCTCGGCGCGATGGATGACGCCGGCGGCGTGTTTCTGTTGACGCCCGACCCGCCATGCGCCGAGGGCCTGCGCATCGGGTGATGAGCGGCGATACTCGGTCCGATGACCGAGTCCACCTCGACCCTGATCGCCGGCGACGCCCCGCAGGGCATGCCGGATGTGAACATGACTCCGCCGCAGATCGCACGCAGCGGCGATCCGTTCGCTGCCCTTCGCATCGTTCACTTCGTCTCACGCCTGCATCGCAACCAGACCCTCCAGCTGCGCGACGTGGTCAATGCCTGTAACGCCACCTTTCTCGACTGGTATTTCACCGAGAAGGTCGTGCTGGCCGAGATCGTTCAGCTCCAGGCGAACTGGGGCATCAGCTTTCACGGCGATGATCGGATTGTGCTCGACCGCAATGAACGCGGCCACACCCTGCTCATCATCGACTCCACCAAGATGTCGACTTTTCTCATCAACGAGGCGCGTCGCCTGTCCGAGAAGTGCGTCGAGGAGCTTCGTCAGTTCACGCTGGGCGACGGGATCAGCGCGGACAATTGACGGTCAGCCGCGGAGCTGACCCAGCTTCTCGTCACGGCCGATGAGGATCAGCTCATCTCCCTCCGCGATGCGTTCCTCGCGCGCGGGGTTGACGAACACCTGCTGCCCGCGGCGCAGCGCAATGGGCGTGAGGCCCAGCCGCGTCTTGAGGTCCAGCTCGGCGAGCGACTTGCCGATGAACGACTTCGGCGGCCTAATTTTCTCGAGGCCGAAATTCGGAGCCACATCCAGGTAGTCGATCACGTTCGGCACGTTGAACGAATGCGCCAGGCGAAGGCCGGTCTCACGCTCGGGGAACACGACTCGATCGGCGCCGACGCGCGCCAGGATCTCACCGTGAAGCACGCTTCCGGCCTTCGAGATCACGTTGCGCACGCCGAGGCGCTTCAGCACCATCGTCGCGAAGATCGATGGCTCGGCATCGCTGCTGATGGCAACGATGGCCGTGTTGAAATCGGCCGCACCGGCCGACCGCAGCGCGTCCTCATCGGCGGCATCCAGTTGGAGGGCGTGCGTGACGTCGGACGCGACGTCGTTCACCAGCTGCTCGCTGCGGTCGATGGCCAGCACCTGGTGGCCGAGGCGCTCAAGCTCGCGCGCGACCGCTGAGCCGAACCGGCCCATCCCGATCACAACCACCTGTTCTCCTGCCATGCACCTAGCCTAGCCGATGCGGACCGTTTCGACGGCCGGACGATACGCCACGGGATGCGCGCGCGCGGCAAGGGCGATGACGAGCGTGAGCGGGCCGAGCCGTCCGACGAACATCGCGAAGGTCGTGATCAAGCGGGCCGGATCACTCAGATCGCGTGTGATCCCGGTGCTGGCGCCGACCGTGCCGAAGGCGGACACCGCCTCGAACAGTGTCTGCACGAAGGTGGCGTCGGTAGTCAGTGTCAGCCCCAGGCCGATCACGAACACGAATCCGAACGAGAGCAGGACCACCGTCAACGCGCGGTACACGATGGCATGCTGGATTCTGCGCCCGAAGGCCGTCGCCGAGGGTTGTCCCTTCACGGTGGACACGATCGCGATCAGGAGGACGGCAAGCGTGTTGACCTTGATCCCGCCGGCGGTTGACCCGGACGCGCCCCCGACGAACATGAGTGCCATCACCGCAAACAGGGTCGACTCGATGAAGGCGCTGGTGTTGAGCGCGGTGAAGCCCGCGGTGCGCAACGTGGCCGATTCGAAGAAGGCATTGAGCAGGCGCTGTTCCGCCGGAAGGGCCCCCAGGGTCAGGGGGTTCGACCACTCGGTGAACCCGATGAGCGCGGTACCTCCGAGCAGGAGCGCCACGCTCATGGCGAGCACGAGCTTCGTCTCCAACGCGATGCGCGTCCACCGTCGCTTGGCGATCGCGTCGCCCACGATCGCGAAGCCGAGTCCTCCCAGCGTGAGTAGGGTGGCGACCGTCAGGAGCACGATCCAGTCGTCGACGAATGGGATCAGCGAGCGAAATCCCCCGGTCAGATCGAAGCCGGAGTTATTGAACGCCGACACCGAGTGGAAGATGCCCCACCAGATGCCGAGCGGGTCACCGGGTGGGCCGGCCTCCGGACCGGCGGTAAAGGCGATCGAGAGGACGATGGCGCCGATGACCTCGCACACCACAGTGAAGATGGCGAGGCGCTTGACGATGGAGGTGACGGTGCCGAGCTGTAGCCCACCGAGCGACTCCTGCACCAGGACGCGATCTCGCAGCGTGGTCCGGCGGCGGACGAAGAGGAACAGGAGCAGGGTCGAGCCGGCCATGATGCCGAAGCCGCCGAGCTGGATGAGCACCAGGATCACGACCTGCCCGAACGGACTCCATTGCGTGGCGGTGTCGAGAACCACGAGGCCGGTGACGCATGCGGCGCTCGTCGCGGTGAACAGCGCGTCGATGAATCGCGTGCTTGATCCGTCGTTCGTGGCCAATGGCAGCATCAGGAGCAGCGTGCCGACGCTGATCAGGACGGTGAACAGGAGGAGGAGCGAGACGGCCGGCGGGGGAGGCTTGCGCATCCGCTTCGGCGCGCGGACGGTGAACTCCTGCGGCTGCGTGCGCTGGACGCGGACGCGACGATCGCCGGGCCGCCTGCCTTCGAGCGTCACGAGCGAGAGCGCCGCGCAATGTGCATGAACGGAGAGTAGCGCGGGTCAGACCCGGTCGGAGTCCCCTGCCTGCCCCATCGGCGCGGCGCCCACCGTCGGCCGAACGTCGCCGTCCGCGACCGGCAAGGGAACGCGCCGCGGCTTCGGCCGGAACGGGCTGGTATCGGGCACGACAGGGCCATCGGTTTCGGCAAGCGTGCCTCCGCGGTAGGCTTCCCAGACCGCCATGACCGAGTCGCGATGCGGCTTGATGCGGCAGTGCTCGTCGCGGTTACCCATCTCGTCGCAATACCCGAGCGGCACGCACTTCGGCACCAGGAAGCTGCCGAAGAACGGGCTGACGCGGAACACCTCATGGCGAATCTGCTTGAAGAGCTGGCGGATCTCCCACTGCGCCATCGTGCACAGGCGCAGACCCGACATGTGGATGAGCTGGCGCAGGTTGACCGTCATGATCAGGTTGGTTTGCATCGCGTTCGGGAAGATGAAGCGGGCGTCCTCTGCCGGGACCTCGGCCTGGAGGAGCTGGCCATACAGATCCATGTTCTCGTCGATCGCGCGTTCGAAGCGCCCGGCCAGGTCATCGGGCAGGTCTCCCTTCGTGATCGAGTCGGGGACCGTGTAGTTGTCGCGCTGCTTGAAGCTGACGTAACGCTGCGACTGCTGGTCGAAGGCGGTTCCGGCCCGATGGCGCACCAGCTGATGGCTCAGCGTTCGGGTCACGCCGCTGATGGCGAACGTGAAGTTCACGTGCTCGATGGTGGACCCGTGCCCCGACTCCATCACTTTGCGCACCAGGTTCTGCTGCTTCTCGTCGGCCGTCTCGCGACTCACGGCCTTGTCCCAGATCTTGTCCGGCATCAGCTCCGAATAGCACGTGCGGCAGGCGGTGTAGATGAGGGGCAGGTAGTACTCCTCGACGATCTCCTTCGTCGGGAAGATGAGCTTGGCTGACAGGGCGTTTGTGGTGGATGGCATGGGTGCCGAGTGTAGCAGTGCGTGCAGGCTGATGAGTATCGTTATCCACAACATATAGCGGTGTGGATAAGTCAGGCACCGCTATCTTGTGCTGTTTCGTCCAGATCGACCACGGAAGGCCGACGCTCCTCGAGTCGCGCCAGCCCGTGCAGGCGATCGAGCGCAATGCGGTCGCCGCCGGCCGCGCGCGCGCTGTCCAGCGCCTCGTCGACGCGGGCCAGCAGCCCGTCGACATCGAGGTCCTCCCGCACCCGCATGAGGGCTACGCCGATGCTCAGCGTGACTGCCACCTGGGCATCTCCGACACCGATAACGCGACGGCCCAACCGGTGACGCAGCGCATCGGCGAAGATGGCGGCCCCGGCCTCGTCGGTATGAGGCAGGATCGCCAGGAACGAATCGCTTCCGGCACGGCCCAGCGCGTCCGCCTCGCGCACCCGAAGACGGGTGCGAAGCGCAACCTCGCGCAGAATCGCGTCGCCGCCGGTGATCCCATGGATGCGATTCATCTCGGCAAAGTGGTCGACATCGAGCAGCACGATGGCGATCGGGTGGCTGTAGCGACGCGCCTGCGCCATCTCGCCCCGCAGGCGCTCGAGGACCGCGGATCGGCTCGCCACTCCGGTCACGGTATCGACGGTCGATGCGCGCTCGAGTTCCGCGCGCTGAAGCTCGACGGTCCGGCGTGACTGAAGCAGTTCTTCGATGGTGCCCCGCAGCTCGCGGCCGAGGCGCTCGAGCTCCGGCGTGCTTCCGGGGTCTCGGACGATCGCCGTGACGCCATCGCCCGAGCGATGAAGGTTGATCTCGAGACCGCCGATACCACCTCTGCGTGCCACAGCGCTGTCCCGCGCGGGCAGCTCGGCGATCGAAACTCCGAGCAGATCCTCGAGGCGTGACCCGGCCGCCGCGTCATCGAGCCCGAGCATCCGTGTTGCCGCGCCATTCCAGTCATGTAGCTGGAGCCGGCCATCGAAACGGAGCACTGCGTCGCTCATTCGGGCGGCCAGCTCCGGCAGTTGACGCTCGTCGGAAGCGTCGGCGCGTGGCTTGTCGGATAGCAGCCCATGCAGGCCGATGAGCTGCGAGCCGATGAGAGCCAGCAGGCCGATGAGCCCGTCGATGCCGCCCGGACGACCCACGAGCAGCGCGGCGGCGGCGACTGCGACACTTGCTGCGACAATCATCATCGGACGTCCTGCACTCACACCGGCCGCCAGCAGCGCCAGGGCGGCGGTCAGCGAGAGCATGAGCGCGTGCAGCGGTTCAAGAGCCTGGGCCGTGGCCGGAAGCAGACCGGCAAGCGCGGCGGCCTCGGCCCCAATGAAGACTGCGGCGGCGGCGGCAAAGCGGGTGCGTTGCCCGTGAACAATGACACCGAGCCGATCGGCGAGCGCGGCGGCAAGAAGAAGCACGCCCGCACCAAGGAGGGGAACGGCGAGCGATCCGGCGCCGGACAGGAGACCGATGGCGCCACCGGCCACGGCCGCGGACGCGCCAGCGTGGAGCAGCGGGGCAAGCATCCCGCGACGCAGCCCGACGATGAGTCCGCCGATCGCCAGCATGCCCGCCGGGGTTGCGAGGCCGATGGAGACCCACGGTAGCAAGGCGGCATCCGGGTCGTCGGGCGACCCGAAGCGGCCCGCCGCAGCGAGAACGAGCGGCAGGAAGGCAAGCAGCAGCAGGAGGACGGCGCGAGTGGCGCGCCGGATGCTTGATGGCTCCATGCCGAGAGTCTCTGGTTCGTGACGACGTCGAACAATGGTACGAAGGGTGTTGGCTGCCTGGAGCTGCCTATACTCCCGAGGTGGTGAGCCAACGCCGTACCGTTGTGATGTCCCGCGCCGCGTTTCTCACCGAGACCGATGACCTCATCGCAACCGGTGAGGCATTGCTCGAAGAGCCGGTCTGGGATCGATTCCGTGATTGGCTGCTTGTGTCGGACCAGTTGCTGGAGCGCGTCTGGGGGCGCATGGACCGATATCATCTCGCCTGGCTGAACGTGGGGCGCGGCAGCGCACCGCCCGGTTCGTCGCTCGACGACGAAGGCACGCGTCGCTTTATTGCCGAGGTCGCCAGCGGAAAGCTGGCGGTCCTGCGTACGATGAGGGTCACCGTCGCTCGACAGGGCTGGACACTGCTCTCCGACGACGATTCATTCGAACGATCACAGGAGGATCGGTGAGCTATCCGATCGCGCAGGGAGGTCTGGCGGCCGTCCTCGCACACCCCGACGACGAGAGCTTCGGCTGTGCCGGCTCGTTGGCCCTCGCCAGGGACCGCGGCGTGACGACGCGACTGCTGGTGGTGACGCGCGGCGAGGCCGGCACACCGGACGGGACGCCCGATGCGGGGATGGGCGACCAGCGAGAGGCGGAGCTGATCGGCGCGGCGCGCGCCATTGGCCTGGACGAAGTGTCGCTGCTGGATGGCTACCCCGATGGCGGCGTTGCTGACCGTCCGTTCGACACCCTGGTCGACGAGATCGCGGCTTGGCTGGCCGAGCGGCGCCCGACGGCCGTCATCACGTTCGGTCCGCATGGCGTCACCGGCCACCCGGACCATATCGTCGTCGGCAGCGCCACCCGCTGGGCGGTGGAGCGGCTTGCCGAGTCCGGGCTGGCGCCGAACGCGGTGTATGTCATTTCACCCATCTTCGATCTGGGTGGCGGCCGCTTCGATCTGTCGCCCGAGGAGCAGTCCGCGACGCATCGGATCGATATCTCCTCGGTCGCCGATCGCAAGCTGGCCGCCCTCGACAGCCACGCCAGCCAGACCGATACCGCCGACGAAATCGCCGCCCTCCGCGCCGCGATCGAGTCCAATCGCCCCATCTACGAGGGATACCATCGCGTTCGCCCTCTCGTGCCGCCACCGCACCCGACCTTCGACACGAAGCTGCTCTGAGAGGCCGTTGACGGCATCGGGAGTAGACTGTGGCCATGACGATCGAAGCCAACCTCGGCAAAGTGGACGAGGTGATGACCGCCCTGTACGAGATCCAGGACCCTGAGATCGGGATGAGCATCGTCGACCTTGACCTGATCAAGGGCGTCGAGATAGGTGCCGACGGTGCCCCGACCGAGATCAAGATGATCCTCACCACGCCGTTCTGCCCGTGGGCCGGTGAGCTGATCCAGACGGTGAAGACGAAGGCCGAAGAGGTCGTCGGGCCACCGGTCAAGGTCACGCTCCTGGCCGACCGCTGGGAGCCTCCCCCGGGCCTGTTCTAGCCTCGTGCGAATCTACACCCGCAAGGGCGACGACGGCACGACCGGCCTGCTGTTCGGCGGCGACCGCGTCAGCAAGGCCGATGTGCGAACGGACGCCTACGGTACGACCGACGAGGCCGTTTCGGCGCTCGGGCTGGCGCGTGCCGCCATCGGCTCCGAGACCGATGCCACTGAGGTTCGCCTCGCGGCGCTCATCCTCCGCATCCAGCGCGAACTCTTCGTGGTCGGAGCGGAGCTCGCGACGCACCCGGACCGCCGCGAGCGCCTGACCGATGGCGTCTCTCGCGTGACCGCCGACATGGTTAGCGCGCTCGAGACCGACATCGACGAGCTCGAGTTGCAGATGGAGCAGCCGAAGGAGTTCGTTATCCCCGGCGAGTCGATGACGGGCGCCGCCCTCGACCTGGCCCGCACGACGATCCGTCGCGCTGAACGGCGCTGCGTCGCCCTCGCCGGTATGGGCGGCCTCGGAGATTCGTCCGTGATCCCGTATCTCAACCGCTTGGCAGATCTGCTATTCGTCATGGCACGTGCCGCCGACGGCGGATTTCGCCCCGTCCGAAGCTAGCCCGCCGCTATCCGCTTTCCGCTCCGCGGCATAGCGGTGGCGCGGATTCGGCCGACGAATCGGCCGAGGCCGATGGAATCCGTCGATGAACGGGCTAGAATCAATCCGTATCGGTGCGCACTGCGCCAAACCCATCAACCGAGGTCAACGAACGAGCCATGACCCTGACCGCTCCGCGCCAACAGATGTTCATCAATGGCGACTGGACCGATGCCGGCAACGGCGAGACCGTATCGGTCATCAACCCGGCCACCGAGGAGGAGATCGCCCAGGTTCCCAAAGGCGACGCGTCTGACGTTGACCGGGCCGTGGCCGCGGCGCGCACCGCCTTCGAGACATGGTCGCAGTCGACGCCGCAGGATCGATCGAAGGCGCTGTACGCCTTCGCCGATGCGATCGAGAAGGACGCGGAAACGCTTTCCGGCCTGGAGCAGGCGAACGTTGGCAAGCCGAAGGGCACTGCCGACTTCGACGTCGAGTTCACGGTCGACAATGTCCGCTTCTTCGCCGGCGCCGCCCGCGTCGTCGAGGGCAGGGCTGCTGGGGAGTACGTCAGCACCCATACGAGCATGATCCGCCGCGAGCCGGCGGGCGTCGTGGGGCAGGTTGCGCCATGGAACTATCCGCTCATGATGGCGATCTGGAAGCTCGGTCCCGCGCTTGCGGCCGGTTGCACCGTCGTCCTCAAGCCGGCATCCATGACGCCGCTGTCCGCGCTGCGCCTCGCGGAGCTTGCCGCCGACATTTTTCCGAAAGGCGTCTTCAACGTGGTCACCGGGCCCGGCGCTGTGGTCGGGGATCGGCTGATCCGCCATCCCGACGTCGACATGGTGAGTCTGACCGGCGACACCGCCACGGGCAGGGAGATCGCGGCTGCCGCGGCCCAGACGGTCAAGCGCGTGCACCTCGAGCTCGGTGGCAAGGCGCCAGTCCTCGTGTACGACGACGCCGACATGGACGCCCTGGCCGAGACGATCAAGATGGCCGCCTACTTCAACTCGGGTCAGGACTGCACCGCCGCCACGCGGCTCCTCGTGATGGGCGACGGCTACGAGCGCGCCATCGAGGCCCTGATTCCCGCGGTCAACTCGATCAAGACGGGCGATCCGGCTTCCGATCCCGAGCTCGACATGGGACCGATGGTCAGTCGGGCGCAGCAGGAGCGCGTGGCGGGATTCATCGACCGCGCGCGCGGCTATGGCGCCGAGATCGTGGCCGGTGGCGAGACCATCGGCGAGAAGGGCTACTTCTACAAGCCGTCCGTCGTGGCCGGCGTGGCGCAGGACGCGGAGATCGTGCAAAACGAAGTCTTCGGGCCGGTCGTGACCGTCCAGCGTTTCAGCGACGAGGCCGAGGGCCTGGCGTGGGCCAATGGGGTCCCGTACGGATTGGCGGCATCGGTCTGGACGAAGGACGTCAAGCGCGCGCTGCGCGCCGCCAAGGCGCTTCGCTACGGGACGGTCTGGATCAACGACCACCTCACCATGGCGTCAGAGATGCCACACGGCGGGTTCGGCCAGTCTGGCTACGGCAAGGACATGAGCAGCTACTCGATCGAGGATTACACCATCATCAAGCACGTGATGGCCAAGATCGTCGACTAGGACCGATGCGCCCGGTAATGGCCTGACCTCGGATCGGAACCTCACTCAAGTGTCGACGAGCTTCGCATCACCTGTATGACGAACCTGAAGCGGATGATGGAGACGGGCAAGCTCTAACCGCCGGCGTCGATCACGATCGCCTCGTTCGGGCCGAGCTGCACGTCGACGCCCACCGACGCGCCGTCCCGCTCGCGTTGAGTGCCGATGAGCACGCGTCCCGGGCCGGCGCCTGGAATCGACCGATCATTGCCGGTCAGGTTGAGGGCCACCGTCAGCTGGCCGTCGGTCGAGACCCGTCGAAAGGCGAAGGTGCCGTCCGGCGTGGGGCCGAAACGCCCGAAATCGCCCAGGTGCAGGATCGGATGGTCGCGCCGCAGCTGGATCAGGCGTCGGGTCAGAGTCAGGATCGAGTGCGGGTCCTCCGCCTGGCCGGCGACGTTCACGTGATTGGCGTCAGGCGCCGTGGGAAGCCATGGTGTCGCGTCAGGAGCAGCGAAGCCGGCGTTCGGCGAGGCGTCCCACTGCATCGGCGAACGCTCCGGATCGCGACCGCGGCCCGGCTCGCGGCGCTCGACCGGGTCCCGCGAGTCTTCGGTGGCGACCGGCACGTCGACCATGCCGATCTCCTCGCCGTAATAGATGGTGGGCGTTCCTCGCAGCGTGAGCAGCAGCAGCATCCCGACCTTTGCCTGGTCCGGTCCCGCTCGGTGGGGCGACGCTACGCGCGGCTGATCGTGGTTGCCGAGCACCCAGCTGGCCCAAGCGCCGGGAGGCAGCGCGCTCTGCACGCCCTCGACCGCGGCGCGCACCGCATCGGCCGTCCAGGCGCTGTAGGTGAGGTGGAAGTTGAACGGCACGTGGATTTCGTCCTGGCGCTCGCCGTAGAAGGCCGCCCACGTTTCGAAATCGGGATGATGGAGCTCGCCGATGCTCACCCGGTCTCCCGGATACGACTCCAGCATGCTCCGGAAGGACCGATACAGCTCGTGCATGTCCGGATGGGAGAGGTCATTGAGGTGGATCTGCGTGTCCCATGAGCCAAGCCGATGCGCTTGGTCCGGCTTCGGGTTGATCGGGTTGTCGCGCAGCTTGGGGTCCTTCATGACCATCTGTGCCACGTCGATCCGGAAGCCGTCGACGCCGCGGTCCAGCCACCAGCGAGCGACATCGAACATGGCGGCGCGCGTTGCGGGATTGCGCCAATTCAGGTCGGGCTGTTCCTTCAGAAAGGTGTGCAGGTAGAACTGCTGTCGCGTTTCGTCCCACTCCCATGAAGGTCCGGCGAACATGCTGATCCAGTTGTTCGGCAGCTCGCCGTTCGGTCCGGCGTCGCGCCACACATACCAGTCGCGCTTCTCGTTGTCGCGTGATGAGCGAGACTCGATGAACCACGGGTGCCGGTCGCTGGTGTGATTCGGGACGTAGTCGACGATGACGCGAAGACCGCGCTCGTGCGCCGCCGCCAGGAGCGCGTCGAAGTCATCGAGCGTGCCGAACATCGGATCGACATCGGTGTAGTCGGCCACGTCGTAGCCGAAATCGGCCATCGGCGAAGGGTAGAACGGCGCGATCCAGATGGCGTCCACGCCCAGCCAGGCAAGGTAATCGAGCCTCCCGGCGATTCCGGCAAGGTCGCCGACGCCGTCGCCGTTCGCGTCGGCAAAGCTACGCGGGTAGATCTCATAGATGACGCCGGTCTGCCACCAGCGCGGAGCGCGTTGCATGCATGAAGGCTAAACCGATGCGGCCTCCGCTGCCGGGCCTGTTACGATCGGGCCGATGAGCGACGCCCCCGCCCAGACCAATCCAGCCGCGCCCGGGGAGTTAGCGCCCGGTCGCACGGCACCCCTGGATCCGACCGAGGCGGATCGGCTCTTCCGCCGTGGCGTGGCACTGTTCAACGGCGTGCGGTACTGGCATGCCCACGAAGCCTGGGAAACGATCTGGCGTGCGGTGCCCGACCCGGAGCGCGACTTCTACCAGGGGTTGATCCAGGTGGCCGCTGGCCTTCTCCATCTTCAGCGCCGGAACCTGCGCGGGGCCCGGAACAAGCTCACCGAGGGCCTCGATAAGCTGCGTCCATTCGAGCCGGCCCACAACGGCGTCTTCGTCAGCGAGCTCATGGGCCAGGGCACGCGACTCCTCGGAGAGCTCAATCAGGGACACCTGCCGTACCTTATTCCCCCAGTGATCCGCTTCGTCGACGCCGAAACGCCCAATTTCAGCCGATGAACCAATGAGCGAGTTTCGCGTCGAGCGCGACTCGATGGGCGAGGTGCGTGTTCCCGCCGACGCGAAGTGGCAGGCGCAGACGCAGCGCGCCGTCGAGAACTTCCCCATCTCAGGCACACGTCTCGAGCGCAGCCAGATCGAGGCGCTGGCTCGCATCAAGGCCGCTACCGCATCGGTCAAGCGCGAACTCGGCCTGGTGGACCCTGATCTGGCGGAGGCGATCATCCGAGCCGCCGAGGAAGTCGCCCGCGGCGAGCATGACGACCAGTTTCCGATCGACGTGTTCCAGACCGGCTCGGGCACCAGCTCGAACATGAACATGAACGAGGTGCTCGCGACGCTGGCCGGTGAGCGCTTGGGGCGTGCGGTCCACCCGAACGACGACGTGAACCACCCGATGTCGTCGAACGACATGTTCCCGGCCTCGATTCACATCGCCGCTACCGCGGCCGTCGTTGGCGACCTCGTGCCGGCGCTGGAGCATCTGGCGGCCTCCCTGGAGCGGAAGGCAACCGAGTTCGTTGATGTCGTGAAATCCGGACGTACGCACCTCATGGATGCCACGCCGGTGACGCTCGGACAGGAGTTCGGCGGCTATGCGATGCAGATGCGGATTGGGGTCGAGCGCCTCCACGCGACCCTGCCCCGAGTCGCGGAGCTTCCGCTGGGCGGCACGGCGGTTGGCACCGGCATCAACTCGCCGCCGGGCTTCGGCGGTCAGGTGATCGCGGAGATCGCCGCGCGGACCGGGTTGCCGTTGACCGAGGCGCGCGACCATTTTGAAGCGCAGGGAGCACGCGATGGCCTCGTCGAGCTTTCCGGCCAGTTGCGCACGATCGCGGTCAGCCTGACCAAGGTAGCCAATGATCTGCGCTGGATGGGCTCGGGGCCGCGCGCAGGCCTGGGTGAGATCAACCTGCCAGACCTGCAACCCGGGAGCAGCATCATGCCGGGCAAGGTGAACCCGGTCCTTCCCGAGGCGACACTCATGGTCTGCGCCCAGGTGATCGGCAATGACGCCGCCGTCGCCTGGGGCGGCGCCGCTGGCAACTTCGAGCTCAATGTCATGCTGCCCATGCTCGGCCGCAACCTCCTGGAATCGATTCGCCTCCTTTCGCGCGTCACCCGTCTGCTGGCAGACCGATGCGTCGACGGGATTACTGCGAACATCGAGCGACTCCGCGACTACGCGGAGAGCTCACCAGCGATCGTGACCCCATTGAACCGCTACCTCGGCTACGAGGAGGCAGCCCTCATCGCCAAGCAGTCGCTGGCGGAGCGCCGGACGATTCGGGACGTGGTGATCGAGCGTGGGCACGTGGCAGCCGGCCGCATCACCGAGGAGCAGCTCGATGAGGCGCTGGACGTCATGCGCATGACCCGCCCATAGGCTTCACCTTCAGGGCGCACCGGGGCGATCTGCCGCGGCGTGGGGCAGGGTCGCGTACCTGATCTCGCCCATCGACCCTGAGATGGACGGGTTGATGTGGAGCCAGACCATGAGGTCGCCGTGAATGTGCGGCCGGAGGATCCACACATCGCCATCCTGCGGGTGCCGCTCGATCATGCGTGCCTCGTCGCGGACGAGGTCGTAAACGCCGAAGCGGGTGAAATTTTCGCCTTCCCAGGCCACGAAGCGGCCGCCCGCGGATGGGTAGTTGATGTACTCCTGGGGTGACGTGTCGAGCGTGGACACGCTGCCGGTCTCGCGATTATATCGGTACATCTTTCCCCAATTGAACATGCTGAATCCCGGATCGGCCTCCTTCCAAAGGATTCCGGATTGGGTGACGAGAGGCATGGTGGCTCGTCCGGAGCTATCGAGGCGGCGTGGCTCCTTGTCCAAGGCCATGAGGCTCGCGAGGAAGAGCCGACGCTCGTCGCTCGTCCGATCTTCCGAATAGTGGGCCTCCACGTACACGAGTTCCGGCCCCAGCAGCGATGGGAACCAGAATTCCGCATCCGACGAAGGTAGCTCGCGCACGACGCGAGGCTCCCAGGCGGGTGCCTGGGCGATGAGCAGTTGGGAGACCGGTCCGGCCGGTCCGCGATCGAAGGCGGTCCACACGATGGTTCCCTCCTGGACCACGAAACTTGGCACGGCGCTCGGTACATCCTCGTCTCCGGGATGCCGATCGAGCAGGATCGGCTCGTCGGCATGTCGTGGGAGGAACCACAGGTTCCATGCTCGCTCGCCTGTGACTGGCATGTCGACGAAGCCGATCTCGCCGACATCGCCCACAACCTTGACGATCGTGTGGTTGCGCTCCGGATTGCGCCAGAGCAGCTCTGGCGATTTCTGGCCCGGAGTGAAGCGCCACAGGTCCGGCACCCCATCGGGCCCTACGTCATCTGCCATGCGTGATGTGAGGAGAAGGGACACGCCATCACTGACAAACTCCTGCACCGTGTCCGAGAACTCGGGATCCAGCCGCTCCGCGGTGATCTCGGCTCCGAGTCCAATCCGGCCAGTATTGAGCGTGTCGCTCGGCGATGGCTCAGGCGAGATTGTGATCGCGGCAGCCTGTGATGGCGTTGGCACGGTCGTCGCCGAAAGCGGACTGTGGTCGAGTGTGGCGGGGGGTGTGGCGACGGAGCACGCCGCCACACCCACGAGGCAGGCCGCAACCGCCGCAGCCAGCCATCGATTCATGCTCACCACACGAACTGCCTGGTGTGCTCATTGATCATCGTCGCGATCCAGAGGGTGGGATCCGAGAACTTCCCGGTGGCGCCGCCTTCATCTCTCGACGAATCGGTGTAGGAGATCCTTGCGGATGTCGATCCGGGCCGATAAGAGTCGTACCACCCGTAGGCGGTGATCCAATGCCCAGGCGAAGCCACGGTCTGCGGCCAGCTCCGGAGGTTGTACCTCGAGTAGTAGTCGTGCGGCTTGACCGAGATGGCGAGCGGCATTTTCGAGGCGCTGACGTTCGAACGGACGTAGGCATGGAGTTCGTCAGCGGTGGTCCCATCTCTGTCACTGTCCTGGAGTGGGGTCACCACCCAGGTCCAGTTGGCAGGCTCGCGTGGCGAGTTCGCCGTCGCCCGATTCAGGCCTTCTGCCAGCCACCACGCACCGGTACCCCCGTACGTGTCGGTGCTCATCCAGCTTGCGATTGTGTTCTGGGAGTACTTGTTTGAGGTCGAGCTCACGGCCCAGCTGTAGTTCGCGATCACCTGGCCCACGGCCGGTCCGCAGTAATAACCCTTCGTCTGGTCGCGAGCTTGAACGGGAAGGTACGACTGCGGGACGTAACACGACGACTGGATTGTCGCGTCCGCTGTTGGAATTGCGTTCGGCGTGATGCATTGGAGCGACGCGAGGTCGGCGCCGGACGCTTCGATGCCGGCGACGTATGCCTCGGCCGCAGCGACCTTGGCATCCGAAAGCGCCTGCTCCTCCGAGGACGTGCCTGGCTCGACTTCACTGCCGGGCGGCACGGGCGGTAACGGTCGTTTCGCCGCAGTGGGCGCGACCGATACGGTGGACACGAGCACGGCGCTCAACATGGCCATGACGATTCGTTTCGAGAACATTGGGGCAGCCTCCTGTTTGTTGGAGGCGAGCCGGCGTTCACGACGTCAGTTGGAGTGCGCACATCATGCGCACAGTGTCTTACTGGTCGCTTACTGGTCGCTTACTGGGCCAATATGCAGCACGGAACGGAACACGCCGGCCCGTATCCGGGTCGGCGTGTCCACTGGCCATCGTGCTGGGGTGCCACTACTTCAGCCCCGTTATCGTAAACAGGAACCCGGCGCGATGGTTATTCAACTGTGCCCTGATCCTCAACCATCGGCGCCGGGGTTCCAAGGGGCGATTGTCCCGCCCGGGTCGGGAAGTCTCAGCTCGCCGCGAACGGCCCGATCGCGTCGTCGCTGGCGTCGCCGTCCCGGATCACGATCAGGTCAGGTCCCACCGACACGATGCGGTCGGCCGGCAGAGCGTCACTCTGCTCCAGCATGCCGCCGCCGATCAAGAGCGCGGTGACTCGACGCTGCTCCTCGTTGATGACGACGTCACTGACCTGCCCACTCAGGGTGCCGCCCTGCGTGACGACCTTGCGCCCAACCAGCGAACGGCTTCCGCCGCGCGCCTCGCGAAATGCTTCCGCGGAGGCCTCGAGTGTATGGGCCACTTCATCGCCATCCACGGTGATGGCGTCGGTACCGATGGAGCGCACGTCCTCGATCTCGACGATGGCCTCTTCGCTGCTGAAGAGACCGCCGCGCTTCATGATGAATCCGAGCAGTTTGCCGTCATCTGGCGAGATCACGAGCTCGTCGGCGTTGCCAAGCTTCTTCCCATCCCGGACGTCCACGATAGCCAGACCAATCAGGTCCTTGCCGGTTCGCATGCTGGTTTCTCCCTCTTATGCTTGTTCGCTCAGAGTGCAAGGTTCATTCCTGCGCACGGTCCCGACGGTGTCAGCAGCCAGGATCGGTAGAATCGGTCTTCGCCGCATGGCGACAGCCTGCCGGAGGAGATTTCATTTCGTGACGAAGACGTATCAGAACCTGATCGGGGCCGATTGGAAGGCCGCCGGCTCGGGCGCCACCTTCACCAGCGTCAGCCCGGCGAATCACGATGAAGTCATCGGTGAGTTCGCCGCGTCCGGCCCGGCGGACGTGGAGGCAGCCGTCAAAGCGGCGCAGCGAGCGTTTCTCGCGTGGAGCGCCATGCCGGCCCCGAAACGCGGCGAGATCCTCTTCCGCATCGCGCGCACCCTGGCCGAGCACAAGGAAGAGCTCAGCAAGCTCATGACGCGCGAGATGGGCAAGGTGCTGCCCGAGGCGCGCGGCGACGTGCAGGAGGCGATCGACGTCGCGTACTACATGGCTGGCGAGGGCCGTCGTCTGTTCGGCCAGACCGTGCCGTCCGAGATGCCGGACAAGTTCGCCATGGCCATTCGCCGCCCGATCGGGGTGGTCGGCATCATCACGCCCTGGAACTTTCCGGTCGCGATTCCCGCCTGGAAGCTCTTCCCGGCACTGATCTGCGGCAACACCGCCGTCATCAAGCCGGCCTCCGATACACCCGCCTGCCTGGTCCGCTTTGTCGAGCTTCTCCAGGAAGGCGGCCTGCCTGACGGCGTCGTCAACGTAGTGACCGGTTCCGGCGCCCAGGTCGGCAACGCTATCGTGGATCACCCCGACGTCCGCGTCATCTCCTTCACCGGACACACCGATACCGGCGTCGAGATCAGTACCCGGGCGGCGAAGCACCTGAAGCGCGTGAGCCTGGAGCTGGGCGGCAAGAACCCGATCGTGATCTGGGAGGACGCCGACCTCGATCTCGCCCTCGACAGCGTCATCTGGTCGTCGTTCGGCACGAGCGGGCAGCGCTGTACCGCCGCGTCGCGGCTGATCGTGCATCGGTCCATCCATGACGACTTCGTGCATCGGCTCAGCAAGCGCGTGGCGAAGCTGGTCCTGGGAGATGGCCTCGATGAGAAGACCGACATCGGCCCGGTGATCAACGAGGCTGCGGTCGAGCGTATTGCTGCCTATGCCGCCATCGGTCGAGATGAGGCCGATCTCGTCATCGGCGGCGAACCCGCCCGCGACGGCAAACTGGCGAAGGGCTCCTTCTTCCAGCCGACCATCTTCACGGAGGTGAAGCCCGATGCGCGGATCGCGCAGGAGGAGATCTTCGGTCCGGTGACTTCGGTCATTCCGGTCACCGATTGGGATGAGACCGTGCGGATCGTCAACTCCGTCAAGTACGGGCTGTCAACCTCCCTCTTCACGCGGGACGTCAACCTGGCGTTCAGGAGCATCCGCGACTTCGACTCGGGGCTGGGATACGTCAACCACGGCACCATCGGTGCCGAGGCGCACCTGCCGTTCGGCGGGACGAAGGCGACCGGCAACGGGCATCGCGAGGTGGGCCAGGCCGCGCTTGATTTCTTCAGCGAGTGGAAGAGCGTCTACATCGACTACTCGGGCAAGCTCCAGCGCGCGCAGATCGACACGACCTTCGTCGACGAGGAGTAACGGCCACCGGGCCCGGGGTCAGCCCGTAAATTGACTTCAGCTGACGTGTATGACGGACCAGGCGCACCGCCCCAGCCGTTTGCGACCGCTCGATGCGGGTGCGAGGATGCGGGCGACATGAAGCTTCCGCACTTCCCGCTCCACGCGGTGCTCTTCCCGCACCTGCCGCTCCCCTTGCACATCTTCGAGGGGCGCTATCGGGCCATGGCAGCCGACGTCACGGCCAATGGTTCACCGTACGGCGGCCGCTTGGTGGTGGGCATGATCACCGAGGGACCCGAGGTCGGGGGCGACGCCGTCTCGCAGTCCATCGGCACCGTGTGCGAGGTTCGGAGCGCCGAGCGCTTTCCTGACGGTCGATGGCTGCTGCTCGTCGTCGGCGTCGCCCGGGCGAACCTTCTTGCCCTGGACCGATCCGGGCCATATGCCATCGCAGAGATCGAGGAGCTGGACGAGCCAATCGGCTCAGATGCAGACGCGCAGGTCCCGCTCGCGCAACGTGCGCTCGATGCGTACCTCGCGACGGTGAAACGTTTTGTGGCACGTACCGCGTCTACAGGTGACGATTCGCAGGAGACCCGAGATGTGACTGCCACCCTGGACCAGATGCTCAAGCCGATCCGGCTCCCGGCTGACCCCGTGGCCGCCAGCTACGCTGTCGCCGGCGTGCTCCAGATCGAGCTCAACCGCAAGCAGCAGCTCCTGGAGCTGCCTGACGCCGCGACTCGCCTGCGCTCCGAGATCCAGCTCCTGCGTCGTGAGTCGCGGCTCCTGGCGGACGACAGCGCCCTGCCGCCCATCCCAACGGCCGACCTCGGCTACCATCCGAATTAGACCGATGAATCGATCTACCGCCCTGCCGGCTGTCCTCACCCTGCTCCTGGTGCTGTCGGCGTGCTCGACGCCAGCCGCCTCCGTGGCCCCATCCGTCAGCATCTCCGGGTCGGTCGTGCCGACGACGGCGTCGCCCACCCCGACGGACTCGCCCGCTCCCACCGCAACCGACACTCCGTCACCCACGGCCGAGCCAAGCGACGATCCCACCTCCGCCCCAACCCCGTCGCCTGTGACCGGGACGACCTATACGGTGAAACGCGGTGATTCGCTGGCGGCCATCGCCCGTGCCTACGACACGACATCCCAGCAGCTCCAGGCGTGGAATTCTCATCGATATCCCTCGCTCGCAGGCAATCCCAACGTGATCGAGCCGGGCTGGGCGTTGATTGTCAGCGGTGATCCCAACGTGACCCCGCAACCGACCCCGACTGCGACGCCGACGGCGACCGCCGCTCCGGCCACGCCGCGCCCCACGCAGCCACCGCCCAGCGGTGCCGGCTGCACGGCGGGAAACCGCGTCCCGGCCGGCTCGGCACAGACCTTCCGAACGATTCCCGGCGCGGGACCCGGCGTGGCGCTCACTTTTGACATGGGCGGTCGGATGGATCCCGCGGTCGATATCATGAATTTCCTGGTCGCCAACCGCGTGTGCGCCACGATTTTCGCCACTGGCATCATGAGCGAGACGGCGCACGGCAAGCAGGTCATGGCGATCATCCGCGCCAACCCCGGCTTGTTCGAGATCGCGAATCACACCATGTACCACTGCGACCTCGTCCGCGGCGGCGGAGGCTCGCCCTCGACGCAGCCCTGTGCCGGCGGTCCATTCAGCGCCGATCGCATTCGGCAGGAACTGACCCAGGCCGAGACCATCCTTCGCAGCGCCACCGGTCAGAACCCGCAGCCGTACTGGCGTCCGCCGTACGGGTCGCTCAGCCCAGCGGTCGTCAACGCGGCCGCATCGGTCGGCTACACGAAGACCTTCATGTGGGACATCGACACCATCGACTGGAAACCGATCAGCGATGGCGGTCCGACCGCTCAGCAGATCGCGGCCAAGGTGGTCGGGAACGCCGTGAACGGCTCGAACGTGCTGTTCCACCTCGGCGGATTCGAGACGCTCGCTGCCCTTCGGATCATGGTCCCCGCGCTCCGCGACCGCGGCTTCACCCTCACGAGCCTCTCCGACCTCCTGAACTGACCGTCCGCGCCGCGCGTTCGGTCATATGCCCGCCAGACGAGCAATATCTCAGACCGATGCGCCCGTTCGGCCATCTGCCGTCCTGGCGGGCAATAGCCGCACTATGCAGACGGTAGCGGCCGCTTCACGCTCAGCTGGACCGATTCAGCCCGCGATCTACCGACTAGTGCCCGTCAGGACGGCATTCGTCACAACCGGATGATCACTCCTTGGCTGCGGCGACCGCTTCACCGAAGATCTGGAGCGCGGTATCGACCGATGCGGAGTCCACGATCAGTGGAGGGGAGAAGCGAAGCGAGGACTCGCCGCATTCGAGGGTGAGCAGGCCAAGCCGGAACGCCGCCTCCTGCACGGCCTCGGCGGCCCCGTG
>JBBSLF010000018.1:0-21404 GCA_038255505.1 Candidatus Limnocylindria bacterium | reverse complement strand
TCTGGCCCGTCATCGGTCAGCAGGCACAGCGGGCCCAGACGCGGCAGTTGCCAGGCCGGCTCGAACGACGCCATCGCGCGCGCCGATACGCGCCGGCCATCCGGTGCGCGCCAGATGGCCCCGAACGGATCGGCGGTCAGCTCGTCGGCGGTGGTCACCCAGCACGGCGCCGTGCCGCGGCCGGGTCGCTCATGCTCGGTCCAGTGGCGCAGCCGGTAGGCGAGGGCCGCCGCGCGGCGTGCCGATTCGACCACGAAGCCAACGTTCATGGGCACCGCGTGGCCGGACAGATAGCCCGAGTAGGTGCGCGCCTTGGCGGCCAGGATGGCGCCGCGCTCGGTGCCCAGGTCGCGCTCGATGAACAGCTCCACCGCCCGCTCCCCGACCCGAACACGGCCAGCGCATCGGGCCGCAGGTAGCCGCCGAAGCCGAGCGCGATGGCGCGCTCCGGTGCCCAACCGGCCAGGCAGGCGTCGCGGCTCGACGGCGCGGTCAGGATGGCGATCAGCAGGTCGTGGGTGGCCAACTGGTGGATGACCGGTGACGGCGCCTCGACGCGGGTTGGCTTGCTCATCTCGCCGGCCCAGATCAGCTGCGCCAGGCCCTCGCGTGCGGCCTTGGTCAGCGCATAGGCAAAGCGGCCGCGCGGACGCTGCGAGTTGGCGGCCCAGAAACCGCGCACGAGGCCGTACTCGGCCAGCCGCGCCAAGCGGCGCTGCGCCGTGCGGCGGTGGCCATAGGCGAGGACCGCGGCCATCTGCGCAGTCACCACGTCGGCCATGAACAGCCATTCCAGCAGGCGTTGGTCGCGCAGCGGCAGCGCACTCCAGCCGGCCATGCCCGGCGGTCCGCTGATGGCTGGCCGCCGCGCCTTGGGCCGCTGCGCAACGGCCGTCAGGGGTCGGCTCCCTGGCGGCGCTGTTTGCGCTTGGCGCGCACCATGGCGCTCCTACGAGCCAGGCGCGCGAAGTGGGCCGCCCGCGCATGGGCCGCCCGCCGCCGACGTTCGTCAGCCGGCAGGAGGCCGTCGGGGTCGACCTGGCGCTCGAAGCCGGCCAGGAAGGCCGCACGCGCCCGCGCCGTCAGGCGCCGGGAGTCATGCGTGGCATGCAGCAGGTGGGCGCCGATGCGGCCGCGCAGGACCCGTTCGGAAGGAGTCAGTGGTCGTCGCGATCGCTGTCCCATGCTCAGGCGATCGCCGACCCCATGTCGTCGGCAGCTTCGGACTGACGTCCGGCCCGGAAGTCGTGCAGCCAGGTCACCATGGCCTCGTCGGACGTGTCGGCCAGGTCGAGGCCGTGCATCTTGAACCAGGCCACGCTGCGAGAGAGGCCCATCAGGCGGTCGTATTCCATCGGGCGGATCAGGGTGGCCACCAGGCGCCCACCGGTGACCAGTGTGCGCGGCGTGCCGGCGCCAACCTCGTCGAGCACCTCGGCGAAGCGCTGGCGCGCATCGCTGATGCCGATGGGACGCACGAAGTGGCCGATGTCGTGCACCACGTCGATGGCCTCGATCTGGGCCATGGTCGGTTCGCGCTGGCCGCGCACGATGGCCTCGATCTCGGCCGATCCGTGGGCCAGCTCGGGCAGGATCCGCATGCCGTGCAGGTGCCACAGGGCGCGGTCGACGCGCTGCCAGCGTTCGGCCTCCTCGTGGCGGATCAGGACCGCCATCGCCTGCGCATCGCGCAGGATGAGGAACGGACCCCGCTCGTCGGCGATGTCCTCCACGATGGCGCGCAGATTGTCGCGCGCCTCGCGAGCGCCCATGGACTGCATCGGGTTGCCGACCGTCATGCCGCTCGACCCCGTGGCTGTCTGCGCGGACGCGCATGCTCGACCGCCACGCCGGGCGGAAACGAGCCCATCCACATCGAGCGACGGCAATGCCAGTAGACCAGCAGCGGACGGCGCT
This sequence comes from Candidatus Limnocylindria bacterium, assembly GCA_038255505.1. Classification (GTDB taxonomy): domain Bacteria; phylum Chloroflexota; class Limnocylindria; order QHBO01; family QHBO01; genus JACDBZ01. The sequence continues at coordinate 19,487 of JBBSLF010000018.1, read as the reverse complement.
CGGCCACGCGCAGCGCTCGGCAGGCGTGACGGCGCAGCGAGGTGATCGAGATGGGCCGGCCCTGGTCACCATCCGCCGGCGTCCGCAGCAGGACGATGCTGGTGCCCAGGCGCTGCACGACCAGCAGCTCACCGCGCTCCACCCGAACCGAGTAGTCGGTCAGGTGGTCGCGGAAGTCGCGGATGCTGATGCCAATCGCCACCTTCCGAGGCTATCGCCCGTCCGTGCCGGAGTCAAGAGGATTATGTACGTGTCGTGTGGGTTTAGCGTGGTAACTGCGTGGGGATTCTTCCCGCCTGATGCGCTTCGTCGCCAGCCCCACGCGTCGGCCTAGCGCGAACCCGCAAGCGTCGGCGGGCGTATCGACCCATATCGCAAGGTCGGGCACCCGCACGCGAGGTGGGTCAAAGCTATGGCAGCGTGATCGTGCCTGCTCCGACTCGCGGCCACAGTCGGGGCACGCGATGAAGCCGCGTTCGAGACGGACAATGACCTCCCGCTCGGCAGGCGATCGCGATCGACAGCGATAGTGGGACGCCCGGAGATCGAGCTTGCAGGGATCGGCGTGGACCAGGACGAGCGCATCGTGTACTCGGTGGTTGTGCTGCCGTCATCACCGCTGTTCGAAGGCGCTCTTGCACGTCCGACGCTCGACCGCACTCCTTCGTTCGCCGACCGGGAGCGCCATTCTCGGCGCTAATCTCGGCCTCCATCAGCTGGGCGACGACCGTCGCCACCGCCTCGCGCAGGATGTCGGCGTGCTCGTCGAGCAGGGTCTTGGCGGCGTGCTCGACAGCCGTAATGCTATGCCCCTCGGCCATCGTGGTGCTCCTTACGTCCATCGACTTGGCTTGTCGACCGACGAGTCTGGGGCTCCGCGGTGGCCGAGTCTCAGCGCTCCGGCACCACGGGCCCGTTACACCACTTCTACCGCCTCAACCGCCCGATGTGGCTGTGCACCGCCTCGAAGTTTCCATTGCGACTGGATTGGATGCCGAAAACTGTCTCCGCGTTGTCGGCAACGCCGAGGCTGTCCGCCAGCGCGCGAACGGCGGTGCCCCGACATCAGACGTGCGACCGCAGGCGCCGGCTACGATTATGCACGTACACGCCTACGGCCACCGACCCGACGAGAGCGGCGATGCCAAGAGGCACCACATCGGCGGGTAGGCCAGTCGCGGTGTCCGGCAGCTGCGTGCCTCCTCTGGCCTCTGCGTCTCTCCCGGTCTCCTGACCCAGGTCGTAGTCGTACACCACGGAGACGTTTTGGTCATGTTCCGTGATTGTCACCGCGTCGGAGTAGATCCGGATGTTCTCTCCTTCCGGGGTGATACGGGCAAACACGTATGTGAGCTCCGTGCCGACAGGCAGCACGTCTCGACCCTCCACGACGAACTCGTAGCTGCCGGGCTCACAGGGCAAAGGGGCACGCGGCTCTAGAACCCCGGGCCCACACAGGAACCCAGGGCTGATGATGGTCGGGTTGTCGGTAGCCATGATGCCGAGGGTAAAGCCATCGCCCTCGACGACGTCGCCGCGCAGCGTCAGCCGGAAGGTGATGTCGCCGCCGGCCTCGCCGCCGGCACGCGTCACGCCGGCGAGGCTGACCAAGAGCGCGGCGGCCACCACGGCGGAGCCGAGCGCGCGAGTACGGATGTACATGAGTTCTCCTTTTACTATGTCCACTGGGCGACGGCGCGTGTGCAGGACGCCGCGCGACGCCACGTCTGTGCGTTCGAGTGCTGCATGTGGCGTGGCATCATGGCGCAGGGACAGGCCCGAGCAGGATGCGGTCCTTTGAAGCCCCGGTCAAGCCGAAATGCGGTCCCCAATCAACGCCAATGAGAGCCGAGTCCAGCTGCCTCTGCTGCCACGTCATTGCGTCGGAGGACAGCAGCGCTCCTTCAAATGCGCCGTCAGCGGCAATGACGTAGCCATTCGGCGTGGCGACGATATCTGCAGCACAACACGCCGCCGCCGTTATGGTCCCTTCCCAAGTGGCACCCGTGTCGTCAGACACCCAGGTCAGGAGGTCGGTATTGCGATGGCCAGCCACCACGATCCGCCCCGACGGGCCAACGGCGACCGAGCGGGCCACTGCATCGGCATCCAGCACGTTCCGCTCCCAGTTGAGCCCGTCGCTTGAGAGCATGACGATCGCCGGCGGTGCGGTGAGGTCGCCGTTGCCTCCGTCGCCGGCGGCGACGATCACGCCGTTGCTTGCATCGACGGCGTACATGATGCCTCCGACCGAGCCGGCACCAACGACTTGCGTCCAGCTCGCCCCACCGTCGTCGGATCCCCAAATCGCACGCGGAACCATGTGCTTCTACGAAGACTCATCTGTGATTTCACGTCGTTGAACCTCCTTTAATCGGGCAATTTTCGGCCCCGTTCTCGGATAACGCCATCGAGGAGCAAGCTTCCCGTGCCGTGCTTCTAGGTGCGATACACGCTGCTAAAGGTGTTGTCGTCGCCTCCCAGCACAGGTTCGGTCTGGTTGCAACAGAAGCCAGAAGACGCACCGCCCCCGTACCAGTCTTCGAAGAAGCGCCCGCTCTCCCCGTTTAGAGCCTTGTATGAGCTGATCCGGTCGTTCCAGCCGATCGACCACAGGCCCGGGTAGTCCTGCGAGAGGTGGGCGTAGGTGCCGTCGTACGTCGGCTCTGAATAGATAGTCACGTACACCGCCGCCGGACGCCTGGCGGTGAGCATCTGCTGTTCGAGTGCTTCCTCCGTGCTGAAGCACTCGAACATCGGATAGGCCAAGTCATGGCAGTAGTACTTGGCAACATCGGAAGCCGGGATCGGCTGTCCATCGAGCTTGGCGCTCAGCCTCGACGGGGAGTCGGCCGCAGCCACGATGGCCGGCGAGGCCACAAGCAATACCAGGCAAAGCACGAGCGGTATCCCGGCCCGATACGATCCCATGTGCATTTCCCTCCGTGCCCGCCATCGTCTCTGTTCGATGGCGCGTAATCTGAGGCTATGTGTGAAGAGATCGACCGCACAGGGGGGATATCCCTCGCGGGACGCGAGGGATATCCCTCAGCCGCACATCCGCCGGTCCGGTGACAATGAGCCGCGTCCTATCGACCGCGGTGCTCGCGGGCGCGATCGTCAGCAGCATTCTGGCTGTTGCGCTGGTCTTGGTCGCCGACGTTGTCTCCGGCGTCACCGCACAGAACGAGGGCGGCAATGTGCTGGCGGTTCAGCGCGGTAGCATCGGCTGGCAGGATGGAATCAGGGCGGGTCAGCAGGTGATCGATCTTCGTGCCGCAGACGAGCCAGGCGGATGGAGGATCGCGACTGAGGTCGACGGTCGAGTCGTGGAGTCGACGATCTCGCGACATGTCGAGAAGTTGCGGGCAGCGTGGCCGTTGGCGGCTGGTACGCTCGCAGCAGCTGCAATGGCGACGTTATGGCACACCCGTAGGCGCAAGGACGCGCAGATCGCAGCTTCGACGGCGATCGTCATGGCCGCTGTACCTTCAGCGGTCGTCGCGAACCAAGGCACATCGATCGCGATCTTGTCGGCAGCGCTAATCGTGCCGGGAATTTGGGTGGCGCAATGGACCGAATGGCCGCGAGCCATCCGTTGGGGCCTGGTCGTAGTGGCGACTGTCGTGGCGGGCGGGTGGGTCGCGGCTGGGGCCGGCCACTGGTCTGTGTACCCCGCGCTCGACGAAGCCCGGTTTGCCGCCACGGTTGCGGTGGCTGGCCTGATGATGGCGACGGCGCTGTTCGGCGCGCGAGTCGCGGCGGGTGGCTGGCTCGGGACCGCGCAGACCAGCACCGCGATCAGCCTGGGCCTGTTGGTTGGGCTGGTGCTCGTCCTCTATGCGATCGTTCGAGTCCCTGTCGCGGCCGTCATCGGTGTCGCTCTTATCGCGGCCATTGTTTTTCCGCGCGTCAGGCGGACCGTCTCGACGACCACCGATCGGTTGCTATTCGCTGACCGTCGCGCGCGGCTTATCGCCGATGCAACCGAGGCCGAACGCGCACGCCTGGCGCGCGAGATCCACGATGTTCCGCTTCAAGAGCTCTCAGGAGTGATTCGCCAGTTGGATCTGGCGCCCGCGCTGGAGGAGCAGACCGATGCGCTGCGTGGGGTGGCTGAGCAGCTCCGTCACCTGGCGACGGGCCTGCGACCCCCGGCTCTCGACGATCTCGGTCTTGCGGCCGCGCTCAGATTCGTCGCAGACCATGCCGGTGCAGACGGCCGAGGGATCCGCGTGGTCGCTCAAATCGCGGAGCAAGGGGGCGACGAGCGGCCGCCGCCCGACGTCGAGTTGGCCGTGCTCCGAATCGTGCAAGAGGCCTTGGCGAATGCAGTGCGCCACAGCAGTGCCACAGAGATTCGACTGAGCGGCGCGGTCAGGCCCGACCAGATCACGATCGAGGTCCATGACGACGGTCGTGGCATCGCGCCTGATGCGGTGCGCGCCGCACGGCAAAGGGGCAGCATGGGCCTCAGCTCGATGGAGCACCGAGCCGAGGCCATCGGAGCCAGCCTCGCGCTTCAGCGTGGCCAGCCACACGGAACGAGGATCACCCTCCAGTGGCTGGCATGAGGCCGCGGGTTCTCATCGTCGATGACCACCCGGTCGTAGTCGATGGATTGGTCGCCGGGCTGGCCGCGCACGAGATCGAGGTCGTCGGCACCGCTGCGACCCTCGCCGAGGCGCAAGCGCTCCTTCAGCGCGAGCCTATCGACGTCGTCCTGCTCGATCTCCGGCTGCCCGACGGATCGGGCACATCACTGTTGCGCTTCGCGCGCTCCATCCCGGAAGCCCCGGCGATCATCATTTTGTCGAGCTTCTCGTCTCCCGAATACGTGGATGTCACGGCGCGGCTTGGCGCGAGTGGATATCTGCTGAAGACTGCGCCTACCACGGAGATCGTCTCCGCCATCCGCCGTGCAGCCTCGGGGCTGGTGGCCATCGGCCCACGGGAACGGTCACGTGCCTGGAAGCCCTTGAGCCGGCGAGAGCACGCTGTTCTCGAGCGCCTGGTCGCCGGCCGTTCGAATGATGAAATCGCTCACGACGTCGGAGTCTCAACCAAACGCGTCGAAGCGCATCTTTCCCAACTGTACGAGCGATACGAGGTCGCGTCGCGTGTGGAGCTCGCGCTCGCGGCAGAACGGAACGGATGGCTGGCGCTGCCCGTCGCCGACGAGGAGCTTTGAGCGTCGCGATTACGGAGAACCGCCACGCGAAGGCCCGCGGGGGCCCGGGATACGCCCACCAGTTCTATCTCGTGCTTACCGTCGGCACTCCACCAACCCTCGACGCGGTCGACATCGAGCTCGCCGGACCTGTAATCTGAGACCGCGAATCGCGCATAACTCGTGCGATTTCGGTGCCGTCGGCACGCTTGCTGCTACAGCGGTTAGGCGGTGCTAGTCCCAAAGCAGGCGATCTGCCAGACTGATCTACGCCCCGACGCCTCATCTTACGACGAAGAGCGCTTGACCTCGTCCCAGAGCTCGTCCTTCTCGGCGAGCGTCAGCGCGCGGAGATCCACGCCGCGCGCCACCGCAAGGGCCTCGACCCGACGATAGCGGGCCACCCAGCGCTGGTTCGCGACGCGCAGGGCCTCCTCTGGATCCAGCTTCATCCAGCGAGCCAGGTTCACCAGGGCGAAGAGCACATCGCCCAGCTCGTGCAGCCGATCCTCATCGGTGCCGGCCGCCTTCAGCTCGTCGATCTCTTCGCCAACCTTTTCCCACACCCCGCCGATCGCGTCCCAGTCCCAGCCCAGCGTCGACGCGCGCTCCTGGATCTCGCGACTGGCGGGGAGCGCCGGCAGGGCGCGGGCGACGCCATCAAAGGCGCCCTCGTGGCCCTTGCCGCGCTCGGCGCGCTCATCGGCCTTGATGGACTCCCAGTTGCTGGCCACCTGCTCGACCCCGTCCACCTCGGTCGTGCCGAACACGTGCGGGTGCCGCCGGACGATCTTGCTCGCAATGGACCGATACACATCGGTCAGGTCGAAGGCGCCTTCTTCAGCCGCGAACTGCGCATGCAGGATCACCTGAAGCAGCAGGTCGCCGAGCTCCTCGGCCAAGTCGGCCGGCGAGCCGTGCTCGATGGCGTCGACGGTCTCGTAGGCCTCCTCCAGCAGGTAGGGACGCAACGTGAGATGGGTCTGCTTGCGGTCCCACGGACAGCCGTCGGGCGCTCGCAGCCGGGCGCTGATGGCGGCCATACCGTGCGGGCTGGCCAGGTTGTCGGCCGCGGCAAGTGGGGGAATCAGCCAGTCCGCATCGGCGAACGCATGGTCATCGAGACTATCGAGCCGATGCGCTTCGCGCTGGGGAAGGCGCACGAGTTCATGCGCATCGGGATAGAGCGCGCCCAGGACGGCACGCGGACCCGTGCGGGCATGCCGTCCGGGAAGGGAGCCCGCGGGAACCGCGGACGCTCGCAGCACCAAGAGCGGCAGCGATGGATCGAATGGGATGGCGGGAAGCCGATCGACCGCCACCACCTGGACGCCATCGGCGGCATCGATGCCGCCCGCGGCCAGCAGTTCGTCCACGCCGCGCGGCCCGCCGGCGCTCATCGGCTCAGCGTTCCGCGGCGGTGGAACTGGCGTACTGCGGATCGACCCACGTCTCGACCGGCGCGCGAATCTCTTCGGTCAGCCAGCGATCGAAGCCGGCGGCCCGGATATCGCTCAGCTGCTCCTCCGTGATCTCTCGACTGTCGCTCGACTCGAGGAGCTGGAAGATGACGATCCCGCCGGTCCCGGTGTCGATTGGATCGGTGATCTCGCCGACCTCGCGCAGGGCGAAGACCGCGTCCTCGAGCATGGGATCGAGCTGGTAAGGCGCGATCCAACCGAGCTCTCCGCCTTCGGCAGCGGTCTCAGGATCCTCGCTGACCCGTGTCGCGGTTTCGGCGAACGCGTCTGGATCATCACGGAGCTCCTCGACGAGCTCGGCGGCCTGCGCCTGCGGGCTCTCGCGCGCGCCCGTCTTCTGGATGACGTGCCAGCCAAAGTCGGTGCGAACCGGCTCACTGATCTCACCGACCCCGAGTTCCGCGAGTGTCTCGGCGAACTCGGTGACGAATCCGGGATTGGCCGGGTCGTACCAGCCGAGGTCGCCGCCGCGCGCAGCGGAACCAGTGTCGTCGCTGTACTCCTCGGCGATCTCGGCCCAATCGGCGTCATCGGCTGAGACGAGCTCCGCCACCTCGTTGGCTTCTTCGAGTGCCGCGTCCCACGCCTCGTCGGTCACTTCGCTCTGATCCTCCGCGTCGGGGTCAGGCTGGATGAGAACGTGACGCGCGCGCTCCTGTGGAGCCGCTTCGCCGGCGACGGGCGCGATGACGATCTGCGCCACGCGCTGCTGCGCGGCCGACGAGCCGATCACCTCGTCGGCGAAGTGCTCGGCGAACGCATCGATGAACAGCTGGTCGCGGACGTAGCTCGCGTAGGTCGCGTCATCGATGCCCTGATCACGCAGAAGATCGAGGAGGCCGCCGTCGGCGGTCGCCTCACGACGTGAGACGAGCTGCACGACCGCGATTCCGTCGTCGGTCTCGATGGGACCGACGGCATCACCCTCCTCGGAGCCTGCGAGGGCCTCGAAGTAATCGTCGTGGACCGGGTCGGCGGCGGTGAACCAGCCGATGGCCTCGACGGTCGTGCCTGGCGACTCTTCGTTCAGCTCTTCGCCGATCTCGGCAAAGTCCTCGCCCGATTCGACACGGTCCAGGACGTCCTGGGCCGCGGCGCGCGCCGCGTCGAGCTGCTCGTCGGTCGGATCAGCGTCGGGCTCCGCATCGTCGGGCAGCGGATCGATGACGAGGAGGTTGGCCCGGATGCGTTCCGGGAGGCTGGCCCGCTCGGCGACCTCGGCCTGGACGTCGTCCTCGCCGACGCTCACACCGAACGCGTCCGCCTGATCGGCCAGCACCGCTCCATCGACGAGCGACTGCACCGCCAGTGTCGGCAGGCTCTGAAACTGCTGGCTGAGGCTGTCGATCTGCTGCTGGACAACCTGGTCATTCGGACCGCCGAGCTGCGACTGGAGTTCGGTCAGCGTGGCGACCCCCTCCGCGGTGAGCGTCCGCGCACGCTGGTCGAGGTCACCGCGGTCGAACGTGGTGTCGCCGACTACGGCCACTGGCCGGTGATGTGCCTCCCAGTATCCGCTCCAGGCGGCAGCGCCGAAGATGCCGAGCGCCAGCGCGATGGCCACCGCGAAGCCGATCACGGTGAGTTGCTGCGTGCGCAACTCGTCTTGCCATCGCGGGCGGTGCTTGCGGTCGAGGACCGGGCGGGATCGAATCGTCATCGGCTCATGGTCATGCGGCGGCTCGGCGTGCGACCCCAGCAGGTCGCGGCGGAGAGGCGAGCCGCCATGCTAGTCGATGCCGCAGTTGGGCGCACAGGCGCTAGCGGCTGGTCACGGCGTCGCGGATTGCGCCCCAGCGAAGTCGGACGACAAGAAGCATCGCCTCACGCACGATGCCGCCGGTCATCTTGGAGGCGCCGGCGACCCGCTCACGGAACACGATCGGGACCTGGACGATCGACGCTCCGCGTCGATGCGCCCACCACGTCGTCTCAATCTGGAAGCCGTATCCCGAGCCGGATGTCTCGCGCAGCCGAATGGCGTCAATCAGCTCGCGACGCCAGGCCTTGAACCCGCCCGTCAGGTCACGGTACGGCAGGACCAGCACGGTGCGGGCGAACAACGTGCCGCCGCGGCTGACAATCTTGCGGTACCACGGCCAACCCACCGTCGAGCCTCCCGGCATGTAGCGGGTGCCAAGCACGAGGTCGGCGGTGCCCATCAACGGCGCGATGAGGCGTGGCAGCGCGGCCGGGTCATGGCTGAAATCAGCATCCATCTGGACCACCGCACGAGCGTCGGGCCGCTCCAGAACCCAGCGGAAACCGTCGCGATAGGCAACCCCCAGGCCCTCTTTGCGCGATCGATGCAGGACCGATACGCGCGCCTCGCGCCCGGCGATGGTATCGGCCAGAGCTCCGGTTCCATCGGGCGAGCTGTCGTCGACGATCAGCAGCGAGACCTCGGGGAGGGCGGCCAGGATGGCGGTGGCCATCGGCTCGATGTTCTCGCGCTCGTTATAGGTGGGCAGAACCACCCACACGCCACGGCCGGCCGCGAGGCCCACCGACGGCGTGACAGGACGAGCCTCTACGGCCGGTACGGGCATCGGTGTCTGCTCCAGTGTGGCTCCAATTTCGGGAGCCCGATTCTATCGCGAAGGCATTGAACCGCCCGCGCCATGACGGCGCGTCAGTCGCGGAAGGCTCGATACAGGAAGGCCGCCATCTGTTCCCTCGTGACGGTGCCATCCGGACAATAGCTGTTGGCCAGACCGCAGCCGCTCGTGATCCCGGCGGCGGCCACGCGATTGATCGCACCCTCGTGCTTATTGCCGTTGTCATCGGCGAAGAAGTCGATGGCGGTTGGCGGCAGGTCCAGCGCACGAGCCAGGAAGCTCGCCATCTGACCGCGTGTGACGGTGCCGGACGGACAGAAATTCGTGCTGCTGCAGCCCGCCGTGATCTGCGCCGCGGCAATCCGGTTGATATTGGCTTGATGCTTGTTCGATCCGTCGTCGGCGAAGTAGTCACGCAAGGCCGCGGGAAGCTCGAGGGCTCGCGAGAGGAAGCTGGCCATCTGATCGCGTAGGACTGCACCCTTCGGGCAGAAGCGGTTCTCGGCGCATCCGCTGGTGATGCCGCTGGATTCGAGCCAGGCGATCTCGGTCTCGAACCGATTGCCAACCGTGTCGATGAACGCAGACGAGCTCGTCGTGAAGCTGACGTTTGCGGCGGTCAATCCATTGCCCGCGACGTCCTTGATCCCGTTCGTGGCCTCGATCCGGTACGTGCGCACCTTGGCGAGCTGAACAGACGGTCGGAGACGAGCCTCGCGAAGGCTCGCGTCGTACGACACCGTCGCGGCGACCAGGGCGTTCGTCGTCGTGTCGCGCAGCCGGAGCGTGGTGCTCGTGACGTTGGTCACCGGCTCGCTGAAGCGAACCAGCGGATCTATGGCGCGGTTGATTTCGGTGGCGCCGCCCGCCGGGCTGACGAACGTCACCGTGGGAGCCACGGTGTCAACATAGGTGGGCGTGATCGAGTACGCCGTCCGGCTGCCGCTGGCGTAGTAGTTCAGCACCCGCACCAGGATCCGCGTCGGGCCACTCACGCTGACCTGCGCCAGCTCGGTCCCGCTCTCCCACACCGCGTCAACACGCTTCAGCAGCGTGCCGGCCGTGTCGTACAGCTCCACGATCGGGTCCACCGGCAGCGCACTCCCACGCCACAGCCATGTCCGCGCGTCGACCACGCCGGTGACACGAACGTCAAGGCGGCCCGATCGAGGCACGTCGACGGCGAACGTGTCCACGTCGCCGGCCGGGTAGATCGTCGGCCACGTCGTGACGCCGAGGCCGATGACGCGCGCGGCCGCGATCGTGTTGTTCGACTCCAAACCATCGCCTGCCAGGCGGCCCGTCTGCGCCACGCTGCCACCGAGGGCGCGGAAGACGTTAACGCGACCGTGGCCGTATCGCTTGTCCCAGCCGCTGTAGCCGAGGTCATCCACGGTGCTGATCAATCGATCGACGATCCACTGAGGCGACTGGGTCGGATACTCGGCACGCAGAAGCGCCACGACGCCGGCCACATTCGGCGTCGCGAAACTCGTTCCGCTGATGTAGGTGTGCGACCCCCACTCCGGATGCGGGCAGATGGTGGCGATGCAGTTGGTGGTGAGGACCGATGAGCCCGGAGCGCTGACGTCGACCGCCGGACCGTAGCTCGACCAGTGGCTGAACTCGTCGTTGAGCTGAGTAGCGCTGACGCTGATCACGTTCGTGAAGCTGGCGGGATAGAAGCTCTCTTCCCGATTGTTGTTGCCGGCGGCGCCCACCAGAATGGAACCCTTGTTCCACGCATAGTTGACGGCGTCCTGCACGTACTGCGAGTACGGAAATCCGCCGACGCTCATGTTGATCACTTCGGCGCCGCGGTCCGCCGCCCAGATGATGCCCGAAGTGAGATCCGACGTGTTGCCCATGCCGCTGGAGTTCATGATCTTGACAGGCAGGATCTTGTCGGTCCAGCTGATGCCGGCGATCCCGTAGGCGTCATTGGCGTTGGCCGCGATGATGCCGGCGACCCAGGTTCCATGTCCGTTGTCATCGGCCGCATTGGTATCGTCATTCACGAAGTCATACCCGGTCAGCACGCGCCCCATGAGGTCGGGGTGGTTGGCCTGCACGCCGGTGTCGAGCACCGCGATGACGTTGGTGCCGCCGGTCGTGCGCGACCAGGCGTCGCGTACCTGCATCTGGTCCAGCGAATACTGGTCACCAGTGAGTTCATCGTCGATATCGACCGCCGCGACCGCCCCATCGTTGGCGAGTTGCACGCGATAGTTGGGTTCGGCGTACTCCACATTCGGATCAGCACGCAGGTCGGCGAGTACCTCGTTCACGCCGCGTCCTCGTGTCGAGACCACGGCCGGCATGCCTTTGCCCGGCACGCCGAGTTCGCCGATCACGGCCAGACCGCGACCGCGTGCGACGTCTGACCCGAGCGCACCATCCCGCCACTTGACAATGACCTCGCCAGGGATGATCTCAGGCTCGCCGGTGCCAACCACCTGCGCATCCGACGATGGCGGAGCAGCCTTCGGCTCGGCTGCCGCCACGGGCAGGGCTGCGGCCAGCAGGATCAGGAGGGCCAGGAGGCTCGGGATCGCTCGGGACACGTTGTGGGGACTCCGGTGCAGTGCGGTGAGACGGGAGCCGAGTGTTCGAGCGGCCCCCGAGGTCTCCGAACCGTACGCCGGCTCGTGAGCGCCGACGACCGGACCATGGTCTCACGGCCGAGGGGTGACCGATGGCCTAACCATGCGCGAGAAGGCGAAGTTGCGCCCACGTGCAAACAACTGGTAGGGAACGTGGATCAGCCCGGATTTTCACCTCATCATTTGCGCCGGGGCGCAAATCTCGATGGCTGAATCCCTCGATTCGGCCGCTCCTTGCCAGTTGATTGCATGGGGCTGCAAATCTACGATTCGCGGGAAGCGAGCAGCTCGACCAGGCGCGGCGTCGCCGCGGCGACCGCACGACCGCGATGGCTGACTCGATCCTTCTCGTCCTGCTCCATCTCTGCCGTGGTTCGGCCGTCCCGCAGCAGGAAGATCGGGTCGTACCCGAATCCGCCGTCGCCTCGCGGCTCGCGCGCTACTTCGCCGATCACCTCGCCTGAGAAGTTCTCAATGAGCGAATCACCCGGGATCGCGAGAGCGAGCGCGCAGACCATCCGAGCTCGACGGTCTTCCGCATCACCGAGAGCCTCGAGCAGTCGCTCCGCGTTGTTACCACCGGCGACCCAGCGCGCGCTGTGCACGCCCGGCCCCCACCCCAGGGCTGCAACCTCGATCCCGGAGTCGTCGGCCAGCGTCAGCAGGCCAGAAGCACGCGCGAACGCATCGGCCTTGGCGGTGGCGTTCTCAGCGTACGTGTCATACGGCTCATCCACCTCGAGCTCGAGCCCGATGTCCTCCGGGGTGACGACGTCCGCCGGCAGGTGCGCCAGCAGCCGTCGAAACTCGCGCTGCTTGCCCGCATTGGTGGTGGCGACGAGGAGGCGGGTCACTCGCCGGGCGGCGCCTCGATGCTGGCGCGCTGAAGCGCGAAGAGCTGACGGATGCCGGCCGCGGCCAGATCGATCATCTGGTCCATCTGCTGACGCGTGAAGGCGCCATGCTCGGCCGTGCCCTGCACCTCGATCAGCCGATCGTCGTCGGTCATGACCACGTTGAAGTCGACCTCGGCGGTCGAATCCTCGCTGTAGTCGAGGTCGAGATACGGCAGTGCCTTGACGATTCCGACGCTGACGGCCGCCACCTGGCCGATGAGCAGATGCCCCATCCCGTACTTATGCAGCGCCCGCGCGAGCGCGACATAGGCGCCGGTGATGCTGGCCGTGCGGGTGCCACCATCGGCCTGGATGACGTCGCAATCGAGGGTGATGGTGCGTTCGCCGAGCTTCGCCATGTCAATCACGCCGCGCAATGAACGGCCGATGAGGCGCTGGATCTCGTGCGTTCGGCCGCCGATGGAGCCGCGGGCCGCCTCGCGCTGGCTGCGCTCGGTGCCGGCACGCGGGAGCATGCTGTACTCCGCAGTCACCCAGCCGCGGCCCTTGCCGCGCATCCAGCCCGGCACGCGATCTTCGATGGTGGCGGCGCAGATGACGCGCGTGTCCCCGACCCTGATGAGCACCGATCCCTCGGCGAACTTCAGATAGTCGGGGACAATTTTTACTGGTCGGAGCTGGTTCGGAACGCGGCCGTCATTCCGGCGACCGATGGTCGGGGTGGTAATTGTCATGTGGCTGCGATTCTACGCCGCGGCCACATGAGAGGGGGAGGGTCAGTCGAAGGCGCGGCGCAGGAAGGCGGCCATCTGCTCACGGGTGACGGTTCCACCCGGGCAGTAGCTACCGGCAGCGCAGCCGACCGTGATGCCTGCCGCCGCCAGGCGGTTGATGGCGCCCTCGTGAGTGCTCGTGTTGTCGTCTCCGAAGTAATCACGGCTGGTCGCCGGCAGATCCAGCGCTCGGTCCAGGAAGCTGGCCATCTGCGCCCGCGTGACCTTGCCGCTCGGACAGTACAGCTGCGAGTCACATCCCCGCGTCACGCCGGCATGCGCGACGCTGTTGATACTTGCATGGTGCTTGTTCGCATTGTCATCGCGGAAGTAGTCCGTCGAGGCCCATGCGAGGCCCATGGCGCGCTTGAGGAAGCTCGCCATCTGGTCACGGGTCACCGAGCCCGCGGGACAGAACGTCGTCGCAGTGCACCCGCTGGTGATCTCATTGGCAGCCAGCCAGAGGATGTCGTCCCTGAATTTCGAGTCGCCAATGTCCGTGAAGCCGCCGGAGGTGATCGTTGGCGCCGCGGCGCCGCAGACCTTCACGAAGACCATGACCCCGTAGTGGGTTCCATTCGAGCCGGTCTTCCAACTGCCGCCGGCGTGGGTGTAGCCGGTCCCGGACATGATGGCCCAATGCCCCGCGGAGTTGTACCACTGGTTCACGAACTTCTCGATGCGCTCGCTCTCCGATGCGGAGTTGTACGCGACGATCTCGCCGAGCTGCTGCCAGCAGATGCCCTCTTGGGCCAGCCGCACCTTGAGATAGTCGAAGTCGTGGCCAAGCTCGCGATCGGCGGCAAGCTGGTTGCCGCGCTCGACCGCGATTCGATCAATGACGCTGTGCAGGCCCACCGGACCGAGACCCGCTTCCTCAGCGCGATACCGGTTGGCGACGCTGACGAAGTCCGCGCCATCTCGCGCGGCGGCAGGCTCAGCAGCGAGCGGCGTGAAGCTTCCGGCCATGACCAGCGAAGCAATGAGGATGGGGACGAATCGGCGGGGAGAGATGCGGGACACGAATATGGGGCTCCGGCTCAGGATGATGAAGAATACGACCTCGTCACCCTATGGCTGATGATCTCCGCGCGCGATGGGCCGATCGTTCCGCCGAGCGATGGGCCGATGGGGTCCTACCGAGTCAGGACCCCAAGTCCGCCCGGCGCAGGAATGCGGCCATCTGCTCGCGCAGCACGACCCCCTTCGGGCAGTAGCGGCCGTCATCGCAGCCATGGGTAATATCGGCCTCGGCGACGCGATTGATGGCTTGTTCGTGCCTGTTGCCGTCGTCATCGGTGAAGTGGTCCCGCGTCGTGGTCGGCAGGCCGAGCGCCCGCGAGAGGAAGCTCGCCATCTGGTCGCGCAGCACGGTACCTTGGGGACAGTAGTTCGTCCCCCCGCAACCGATTGTGATCCCAGCCTGGGCGACACGGTTGATGGCGCCCTCGTGCTTGTTGCCATCGTCGTCGGTGAAGTAGTCCCGTGTGGCCTGCGGCAGGGCGAGCGCTCGGTCCAGGAAGGTCGCCATCTGCGCGCGCGTGACCGCTGCGGTCGGGCAGAACTTCGTGTCCGAGCAGCCACTGGTGATCCCGGACTCAGCCAGCCAGATGATGTCGGTCACGAATTTCGAGTCGATGATGTCGGTGAAGGGCAACGGTCCGAACTGCGTCGCCAGCGTATCCCACAGCTCTCGACGGGATCCGTCCATGGTGAGATGCCAGATGCCGACGCCACGCAGGTCGTTGGCGCGGACCATTCCGTACTTGGCCTTCAGCGACGTGCTGTCGTCGTAGTACCCCTGCACGTGCGTACCGTACGTCGAGCTGTAATACGTGTACCACGGCACCTGACCGGTAGCGTCCCACCGTCGTCCATGTGAGCCGATGGCCTCGAGTGCGTCCACGTAGCGCGGAGCCCAACTGCGCCCGAACGGCTCTGCGGCCGCCTTGCCGGTGGGGCAGATGCTTGATGACTTGCAGGTCTTCGCGTTGAGCAGGCTGGTCTCGGTCGTCCACCCGCGCCCGTAGTAAGGCACGCCCCAGATCAATTTCGATCCCGGGACCTTGGCCAGATAGTCGCGCATGGCGCGCCGCGAGTCGAGCACGTACGGGCTGTCGATGGGTGCCACACCGCCGGCCCGGGCCGATCCGCCCCAGTTGAAGTCGTAGGCCATGACCATGAGCGCATCCGCCGCACCGGACGCCGTCAGGCCGGCGAGATCGTAACCCTCGTCCCAGGACGCTGCTCCGCCAGTGGTCGCCACGGTCAGGTAGGACCCGGCTCCAAGGCGAAGAAGCTCACTCTTCACCTTGCGCACGAACGTCGTGTACTGCGCCTCGAGCGAGTTCGGCATCGGCTCGAAATCGAGATTGACGCCATCAGCGTTGCGCGCCTTCACTGCGCTGGCAATCTCGGTCGCCAACCGATCGCGGTTCGTCGCGCTGTTGAGCAGCGTCGACATGGCCGTGAAGTTGTAGTTCCAGGCCATCATGGTGACGGTCAGGACCACGCGGACGCCATGCTGATGCGCCTTCGAGATGACCTCCGTCATGGCCGATGAGTTCCAGCCCGACCATCCGGGCGAGCTCTTCCCGAGCGTGCCGTCAGATGCCGCGCCTACCGAGAAATAGGCGATGCTTGACAGGAGCTCGTAGTCGAGGTTCGCCAACTGGGCTGAAGTAAGTGCCCAGTACGGCAGGTAGCCGTAGACCTCTCGGTTCAGGCCGTTCGGCAGGGCCGCGATGCCACCGGTGCCGCCGCTATCGAGCGACATGACCCCACCGCCACTGTGAGGTTGGGTGAAGGCCGCCGGCTCGCCACCGGGAACAAAGCCGAGGCTGTCGCCCTCGTGCTCCGCGAGCATCTCGGCGTGAATCGTCGGTGCCTGGGGCGGCGCCTCCACATCTCGGATAGGGTCAACCGCCAGGGACGGCGGGATGACGCTGAGCAGCATGACGAACGAGAGAAGGACGGCAAGCGGCCGGGCGCGGGTAGAGAACATCGGCCGCAGACTACTCCGGTGTGGTGCGGTTCAGAATAGTACCGATGGCTGACCGATTCAGTCGCCGAACGCGCGATGCAGGAACGCCGCCATCTGTCCGCGCGTCACCGCTCCGGCCGGACAGTACCGGGCGCTGCCACAGCCACGGGTGACCTCCGCCTGGGCGATGGCATCAATGGCCGACTCGTGCTTGTTGCCGGCATCATCAATAAACCAGTTGGCAGATGAGCCGGGAAGGACGAGCGCACGCTCGAGGAAGCTCGCCATCTGGTCGCGAGCCACGGCACCATCCGGGCAGAACCGATCACGGGCGCAGCCGCTCGTGATTCCGGCCGCTGCGAGTCGGTTGATGTTGTCCTCATGCCTGTTCCCGTCGTCGTCGGCAAAGTAGTTCGTCGATGTGGCCGGCAGGGCGAGGGCTCGCGCCAGGAAGCTGGCCATCTGGGACCGCGTCACGATGCCGTCGGGGCAGAAGCGGCCGTTGCCGCATCCACTGGTGATGCCCGACGCCTCGAGCCACAGGATGTCGTCGTAGAACTTTGAACCGCTGACGTCGCTGAAGGGCGCTGCGGGAGCCGGACCGGTGTAGGCGGCGTTGCCACCGTTCGGCGTGCGCGTCGGATCGCCTGCGAAGGCGAACCAGTAGTCATCGCCGAGCCACTGCGAATCCGTGCGGTGCAGCCATGCCTCCGCTCCCGGTGCGCTCGGGTGCGGAAAGCGGCGCAGCGCCTCGGCATCAAATCCATTGCCCCCTTCGAAGATGCTGCCGAAGCTCGCGTCCGGGTTACGCAGGATGCGGTCGACCAGCTGCTCCGAGCCGAGGTCGGTGGCGAAGTACGTTCCACCGAGCTCCATGATGGGATCGCTGTAATGGCCGACGCGAGAGAGCGCCGTCGCCTCCGTGGGTGCCGGCCGGCTCTCGCCGGCTCCTGGTGCGTAGCAGGCATTCGAATAGACCATCACGAAGTCCGCCGCGGGTGTGATCGCACCGCCGGTCCACCCGTACCCGCTCGCCTTACCGGTCAGATAATTCTCGCCGTAGTAGCGCAGGACATTGTCCTCGCAGCTCTCGCGGTCCCACGTACGGGCAGGATCCCGCAGACCCCAGCCGTTCACCGACAGGGGATTTTCGGTCGAGGAGTACGGGTTCGGGAACCCGTTGCCGTGGCCGAAGTAGACGATGATGTTCGCGCCGTTGGCGGCCAACTTTGCCTCGGCCGGAGTCGCGCAGTAGCGCAGGTCAACGGTCGCTCCGGCAGCGCGTGCCGTGTCGGCCAGGTCCTCGGCCCACGGCTGATAGTGGGAGTCGGTGATGCCGGTCGGGCCGACGATGATGGCGACCTTCTTGCCCGCGGCCGCAGCCGGTTCCGGAGCCGTGCCGGGCAGCGCGCCGAGCAGAATGGTGATGGCAAAGCCGAATGAAAGGGCGAGGGCACGCGCGCGGAAAGGCAATGGAGAGCTCCTGGCAGTGAGGGCCGATTGGTCCTCACCCTATGCGCGCGCCAGCCGTGAGCCTATGGCGCGATGGTCCGCTCGGTCGCCCGGACCCCAGGACCATGTGCCCAGGCGCACCAGTCAGCCCTGGCTGAAGTCGATCACGATCAGCAGGCGCTCCGCCGATGCGACGTCGAAGGCCGGACGGACAAAGGCGGTCTGGGTCAGGGCGTTGGCGTCCTCTTCGACCGCCTGCACCTGACCGATGAGCAGGCCGCCGGGATAACCGCTGGCCTCGGAACCCATCGTGAGACCGGCACTGATGATGGTTGCGCCAACTTCTACCGATTCGGTCACCGGGACATTGCTCATCACGAGCTGGCCCCCCGGCTGGCCCCGCACCTCGCCCAGTGCTCGGCTTGCCTGGTCGAGAGCAATCACGACCGAGCGCGTGTCGATGATGAATCGCACGCGTGCAGTGTCCTCAGTCACTTCGACGACCGTGCCGGCCAACGCCCCGGCCCCATCCGCATTGCCGACGACCGGCATGCCTTCGCGCACCCCGTGATCGGTGCCCGCGTCGACGCCGACCTCCCACGCGAAGTTCGACGGCTCGCGGCTGATGACGCGGACCGGCAGCAGGTCCATGTCGAGTGCCTCGCCAATACCGAGCAACTGCCGCAGCTCATCGTTCTCGCGGGCCGCTTCGTTCAGCTCGGCGATGCGCTGCTCCGCCCCGGCCAGCGCGGTCCGCAGCTCAGAGTTCTGGCTGCGCAGCCGATCGATCTCGCCGATCGCCCCGAACAGGCCCACCGCCCCGGAGCCGATGCCGCTCAGGGTCTGCCGCACCGGATCCAGCGCGCGCGTGGTGACCTGCTGGAGGGTGCGAGCGGGCTCGGTCGAGCTGGCGAGCAGCATCAGCAGGCATACGATCGTGAACCCGGCGAACCACAGCCCGGCCCGGGTCCGGCGGTTCGGGCTGGTCGGCCCGTACATCGGTCCGTACCGGCTCAGCGCGGCGCGCGGGTGAACTGCTCGCTGACAAGCACCCGCTCGAGCGTGTCGAGCTCCTCGAGCACGCGACCGGTGCCGCGCACGACGCAGGTCAGCGGGTCATCGGCGATATGCACGGGCATCTGGGTCGCTTCCGCCACCCGCCGATCGAGCCCGACCAGCAGCGCGCCCCCGCCGGCCAGCACGATGCCCTGGTCCATGATGTCGGCGACGAGCTCCGGCGGCGTCTCCTCGATCGTCTCCTTGATCGCCTCCACGATCTGCACAATCGACGGCTCGAGGGCCTCGCGGATCTGATCGCTGCCGACCTCGACGCTTCGCGGCAGCCCGGTCAGGAGGTCACGCCCGCGGAACGTGGTCGTTCGTTTGTCCTCGTCCGTCGGATAGGCCGATCCGACCGCGATCTTGATGTCCTCCGCCGTCCGCTCGCCCATCAGCAGGTTGTATTCGCGCCGGGCGAAGCTGACGATATCGGTGTCCATCTCGTCGCCGCCGATGCGGATGCTGCGGCTGACGACGATCCCGCCCAGGCTCACAACGGCCACTTCGGTGGTGCCGCCGCCGATGTCGACAATCAGTGAGCCACTCGGCTC